>NZ_JAKSXU010000166.1:0-613 GCF_022829325.1 Methylobacterium sp. J-092
AGTCGGTGGCGATCAACACCATGATCCTCTCGCTCCTCTACCGGATGAAGCCGGAGGAGTGCCGCCTGATCATGGTCGACCCGAAGATGCTGGAGCTGTCGGTCTACGACGGCATCCCGCACCTGCTCTCCCCCGTCGTCACCGACCCGAAGAAGGCGGTCATCGCCCTCAAGTGGGCGGTGCGCGAGATGGAGGAGCGCTACAAGAAGATGTCCAAGGTCGGCGTGCGCAACATCGACGGGTTCAATGCCCGGCTCGAGGAGGCGCGCCTGCGCGGCGAGGTGCTGACCCGCACCGTCCAGACCGGCTTCGACCGGCAGACCGGCGAGGCCGTCTACGAGAACGAGGAGATGGACCTCTCCCCGCTGCCCTACATCGTGATCGTGGTCGACGAGATGGCCGACCTGATGATGGTGGCCGGCAAGGACATCGAGGGGGCGATCCAGCGCCTGGCGCAGATGGCACGCGCGGCGGGCATCCACCTGATCATGGCGACGCAGCGTCCGTCGGTGGACGTGATCACCGGGACGATCAAGGCGAACTTCCCGACCCGGATCAGCTTCCAGGTGACGAGCAAGATCGACTCGCGCACGATCCTGGGCGAGATGGGCGC
>NZ_JAKSXU010000098.1:0-22308 GCF_022829325.1 Methylobacterium sp. J-092
CAGTCCCTCACCACGATCGCCGAACGTGCCGGTCCACACACCAGGACCAGCACACACCCTGGCGCGGGGTGGAGCAGCCCGGTAGCTCGTCAGGCTCATAACCTGAAGGTCACAGGTTCAAATCCTGTCCCCGCAACCAAATCAGCATGAAGCCCGCGCCGTCCGACACGACGGCGCGGGCTTCGTCGTGCGCGGTCAACGAGCTTCGTCAAGCCTCATGCGAACCCTCCGCGTCATCGGAATCGGAACCGGCGATCCGGAGCACCTCACCCTCCAGGCGGTGCGGGCCCTGGCCGACGTCGACGCGGTGTTCGTCCTCGACAAAGGCGCCGACACGGACGACCTCGTCGCCCTGCGCCGAACGATCTGCGCCCGGCACATCCGCAAGGCGTATCGCGTGGTCGTGGCGCAGGATCCCCCGCGCGAGCGCCGGCCGGCGGACTACGCTGCCACGGTCGAGGCCTGGCACGCCGCCCGGGCCGACCTCCTCGGCGGCCTGATCGCGACGAATCTCGGGGCAGGGGAGGTCGGCGCCTTCCTGGTCTGGGGCGATCCGGCGCTCTACGACAGCACCCTGCGCATCCTCGAGCGCATCCTCGCCCGCGATGCCCGAGCCTTCGCCTATACGGTGATCCCCGGCATCTCGAGCGTGCAGATGCTGGCGGCCGCCCACCGCATCCCGCTGAACCGGATCGGCGGGGCCGTCCACATCACCACGGGCCGCGCGATCGCCGATGGCTTGCCGCCGGGCGTCGGCAGCGTCGTGGTGATGCTCGACGCCGACCCGCGCTTCGACCATCTCGATCCCGAGCTGACGATCCACTGGGGTGCCTATCTCGGCTCGCCGGACGAACTCCTGATCGTCGGGCGGCTCGGCACCGTCGGGCCGGAGATCCGCCGGCAGCGCGCCGCGGCACGCGCCCGCCACGGCTGGATCATGGACGTCTACCTGCTGCAACCGCCCGAGACGCCCTGATCCCAGCCGGGCGCGGCGAACGGGCCACGGACGCGTGCGCCCGGCTGCGGTAGAGCGTGCGCCATGCTGACCTTGCGACCCTACCAGCGTGCCAGCCTCGACGCGCTTGCCGCCGCCTGGAGCGGGGCAGGGGGCCAGCCCCTGCGCGACGGCCTGATCGTGCTGCCGACCGGCGCGGGCAAGGCGCTGGTGATCGCGGCGCTCGCGCGGGAGACGCTGCAGGCGGATCCCCTCGCCCGCATCGTCGTCGTCACCCACAGCCGGGAGCTGATCGCCCAGAACTTCTCCGAGCTCACCGGCTACTGGCCGGAGGCGCCAGCCGGGATCTTCTCCGCCGGGCTCGGGCGGCGGGAGGCGGGGGCGCAGGTGCTGGTCTGCGGCATCCAATCCGTCGCCGACCGGCTCGACGCGATCGGCCCGCGCGACCTGGTCATCGTGGACGAGGCGCACCTGATCCCGCGCTCGGCCGAGACCCGCTACGGCCGCTTCCTCGCCGGCTTGCGGGCGCTGCGGCCGGAGCTTCGCGTCGTCGGCTTCACCGCGACGCCCTATCGGCTCGACAGCGGACGCCTCGACGAAGGCGCGGGCCGGATCTTCGAGGGCATCGTCTACGAGGTCGATGCCGGCGACCTGATCGGGCAGGGCTATCTGTGCCCGCTCCTGTCGAAGGCGACGCTGACCGCCCTCGACGTCGCCGGCGTGGGCAAGCGCGGCGGCGACTACATCCCGAGCCAGCTCGAAGCGGCGGTCAACCGCGACTGGATCACCCGCGCCGCGGTCGAGGAGATGGTCGGCTACGGCCGCGAGCGCCGGGCCTGGCTCGCCTTCTGTGCCGGGCTCAGCCACGCGGACGCGGTGCGCGACGCGATCCGCGCGGAGGGCCATTCCTGCGAGACGATCTCCGGCGAGACCCCGCGGCGCGAGCGCGACCGGATCGTGGCGGCCTTCCGCGCCGGGCGGATCCGCTGCCTGACCTCCGTCGGCGTGCTCGCCACCGGCTTCAACGTGCCGGAGGTCGACCTCATCGCCCTGCTCCGGCCGACCCAGAGCACCGGGCTCTACGTGCAGCAGGTCGGGCGCGCGCTGCGCAACGCGCCCGGCAAGCGCGACGCGCTGATCCTCGACTATGCCGGCCTGGTGCGGATGCACGGCCCGGTGGACGTGGTCACCGCCCGCACCGCCGCCGCGGTGAAGGGCAGGGAAGGGCTGGCGCGGGCCAAGCCCTGCCCCGGCTGCGGCGCGCTGATCGCGCTCAACGCCTCGACCTGCGAGCCTTGCTGGATCGAACCGGAGGACGACGCGGCGTCCGCCAAGCACGAGGCCGCGGCCGACGACGAATTGCCGATCCTGTCCGAGCGCGCGGACGGCTGGCGGCCGGTCTCGGATTGGCGCTTCGAGCGCGGGGCGGACGGCCTCGACATCGTGCTGCGCTGCTCCGACGGCGCCCATCGCATCCGGCTCGCTCTGGAGCGGACGGGCTTTGCCCGCGACAAGGCGGTGCAGTGGTGGCGCGGGCTCGGCGGCGGCTGCGCGGCGCCGATGGATGCCGCCGAAGCCCTGGACCGCCGCGACGAGCTGGTGTGTCCGGCGGCGATCCGCATCCGCCCGAGCGGCCGGGCCTCGGAGGAGGTGGCCTGCCGCTTCCCCGACGGACGCATCGTCTCCGATGTCCGCCGCCTGGCCGATGCGCTGGCCGCCTGATGCCGAGGGCGTTCGTGACCCGGGGCAAGCGTAGAGGGCAGGGGGCTCGGAGCGCCCTCGCCCGGGACGACGCGAGCCTGGATCCGCCGGGCCCGGATCGCCGAGGCCGTGAAGGCGATCCTGCCGGATGCTGGCATGCCAGCTGGTTCGGGACCGGCCGAAGCCCCTCGCCTCGTGGACATCAGCCTTTCATGTTCCATAATATATCTTATGCGAATGACGGATGTGCCCTTCAGGGGCGTGTTTCCGCAGGCGATCCCGGGCGGTCGGCGGCCGGAATCGAGTGCGGTCAGCGCACCGTGACGCGCACGTCGGACTCGTAGCCGGTGCCGTCGGCGTTGATGACGAAGATGCGGAAGGTGTCGAGCCCCTCGAACCCCTCCTCCGAGGTGTAGGTCAGCTTCAAGCCCGGCACCTTGCGGGCGTTGCAGGCCGCCAGCGCCGATCCCACGCCGTAACGGGGAAACGAATCCGTCTGCGCCAGCTCGATCGAGCCGTGCCGGGGCTGCTCCAGGGTACGGATCACCACCGGGCCCTGCGAGGAGCAGTCCGGGAACAGCGAGGCGAAGAACGCGATGGTGCGGGCCTCGCCCTTCGGCACCACCCGCATCAGCGGGAACGCGGCCGGCGGCGGAGGCGTGGGCGGCGCGGGCGGCGTCAGCGTGGTCGGCGGAATCGGATCGGCCGGCGTGGCGAGGGCCGGGCGCGTGCAGGCGGGAGCGGCGAGACACAGGGCCGCGAGCGCGGCGATCGGCAAGCGGGGCATGGCCGGGACGCGCGACAAGACCGGGAAGCGGGGCATGGCATCTCCTCGTATCCGGCCTGCAGCGTAGGGTGCGCCAGCGTCCGGCGCATGACGCATGACCGGCCGGCCCGATGCAAATCTTCGTGCGGTCGCGCAGCGCCCTCCGGCGCCCACCGTGCCGGAACCGGTCTCACGCCTCCAGCGGGATCTCGATGTGGAAGCGGGCGCCCTGCCCGCGCGGCGTCGCGATCCGGGCGTCGAGCTGGCGGGCGAGGTTCGCGATCACGCGCATGCCCAGGCTGCCCGAGGCCCGGCCGATGTCGAAATCCGCCGGCAGGCCGACGCCGTCGTCCGACACGTCGAGGACGAGCGCCGCGCCGGTGCAGGCGGCGCCCACGCGCACCTCCCCGGTCCTGTCGGGATAGGCGTACTTGATCGCGTTGGTGACGAGCTCGTTGACCATCAATCCCATCGGGATCGCCCGGTCGGCCGAGACCCGCAGCGGCTCGGCGCTGCAGCGGATGCGGTGGTTCGGCGCGCTGCTCTGCAGGTTGGCCGTCAACGTCTCCAGGAACTGCGCGAGGTCGATCTCGCCCGGCGTGGTGTCGCCCTGGCGCCAGAGCTGGTCGTGGACACCGGCGATGGCCTCGACCCGGGTGCGGGCGTCGATCAGGGCGTCGCGCACGGCCGGGTCGTCGGCGTTGCGCGCCTGCAGCGCGAGCAGGCTCGCGACGATGGCCAGGCTGTTCTTCACCCGGTGGCTCATCTCGCGGACGAGCAGGTCCTGCCGCGCCAGCGCCTGCTTGAGCAGCCCCTCCGTGCGCTGCCGCTCGATCGCGCCGCCGAGCAGGTTGGCGAAGCCCTGCATGAAGGCGATGTCGGCCTCGGTGAACATGCCCTCGCGGGTATCGTCGACCTCGAGCACCCCGAAGGCGCCTTCGCGGTTCTCGATCAGCACGTTGATCGCCCGGCGGATGCCGTGCTCGGCCATGATCTGCGGCGTGCGGAAGCGGTTCTCGTTCTCGAGGTGGTTGGAGATCACCGGCCGGCCGGTCTTGAGGGCGAAGCCCGCGGGCGAGGCGAGGTCGGCGCCGACGCGGGCGTGGCCGACGACGTTCGGTCCCCAGCCGACGCCGGCGCGCACCAGCAGCATGTCCTCGTCGTGCAGGTGCTCCAGCGCCTTGCAGAACTCGGCGCCCATGCCCTCGGCGCAGAGTTCGGTCGCCCGCTGCAGCAGCGCGTCGACGTCCTCGCCGCGCAGGGCCTCGACGCCGAACTCGGACAGGATCGCCTGCTGGCGGAGGCGGTAGTTCAGGTCCGGATGGTGATCGCTCATGACGCGGGGAGGGTAGCAGGGATGGGTGCGGGAGGCGACGCGCGTTGCGGACCGCCCTGCCCGCGCCGTTCCCGTTCGCGCCCCCTTCCCTGCCCCCGCCCTGCGCGCTGCCGCGCCCCCTGCCCTCGCCGCGCGAAGGTCCGTCCCCTGGCCTTCGCACCGCACGATCCTATCTGGTTTCAGTCCAAGCTGCGCCATCCCAGCTGCGCCATGCCCGGAGATCGCATGATACCTCTCAGGCTCACCGTGAACGGCATGGTGCGCGAGGTCCTCTTGGAGGATCCCCGCGTGACCCTGCTCGACCTGCTGCGCGAGCGCCTCCATCTCACCGGATCGAAGAAGGGCTGCGACCGCGGCCAGTGCGGCGCCTGCACGGTGCTGGTCGACGGCCGGCGGATCAACGCCTGCCTCGCGCTCGCCGTCAGCCTCGACGGCGCCTCCGTCACCACCATCGAGGGGCTGGCGGACGGCGACGCTCTGCACCCGGTGCAGGCGGCGTTCATCGCGCATGACGGCTTCCAGTGCGGCTTCTGCACGCCGGGCCAGATCATGAGCGCGGTCGGGCTGATCACGGAGGGGCAGGCGGGGACCGATCCCGAGCGGATCCGTGAGGGCATGAGCGGCAACCTCTGCCGCTGCGGCGCCTATGCCGGCATCAGTGAGGCGGTTCTGGCCGCGCAGGGCGCCGGCGACGGCGCGGCGATGCGGGAGGACGCGGCATGAACCTGTTCGACTACACCCGTCCCGCCAGCGTCGCCGAGGCGATCGCGGCGGCGCAGGCGCCCGGAGCGGCCTATCTCGGCGCCGGCACCAACCTGCTCGACCTGATGAAGGGCGGCGTCGTGACGCCGGCCCGCCTCGTCGACGTCACCCGCCTCCCCGGCCTCGACCGGATCGAGTTCCTGGACGACGGCGGCGTGCGCATCGGCGCGCTGGTGCGCAACAGCGACCTCGCCCACGATCCGCGCTTCGCCAAGACCTATCCCGCGGTGGCCGAGGCGCTTCTCGCGGGCGCCTCGGCGCAGCTGCGCAACGCCGCGACCGCCGCCGGCAACCTGATGCAGCGTACCCGCTGCCCGTACTTCGCGGATGCCACCTCCCCCTGCAACAAGCGCGCGCCGGGCTCGGGATGCGCCGCGATCGGCGGGGCGACGCGGCTGCACGCGGTGCTCGGCTGGAGCGAGCACTGCATCGCCACCAACCCATCGGATTTCTGCGTGCCGCTGGCGGCCTTCGACGCCGTCGTCGAGATCGAGGGCGCGGGCGGCCGGCGTGCGGTGGCGCTGGTCGACTTCCATCGCCTGCCCGGCGATGCGCCGGAGCGCGAGACCGACCTGGCGCCGGGCGAGCTGATCGTCGCGGTGCGCCTGCCGCCGGAGGCGGCCGGGTTTTCGGCCCATGCCCGCTACCTCAAGGTCCGCGACCGCACCTCCTACGCCTTCGCGGTGGTCTCCGCCGCGGCCGGCCTGCGCCTCGACGGCGACCGGATCGGCGAGGCCCGCCTCGCGCTCGGCGGGGTGGCGCTGAAGCCGTGGCGGGCGCGGGAGGCGGAACGCCTGCTCGCCGGCCAGGCGCCGGACCCGGATGTGTTCCGGAAGGCCGCCGACGCGGCGCTCGCCGGGGCCAAGCCGTCGGGCGAAGCCAACGTCTTCAAGATCGAGCTCGCCCGCCGCATCCTCGTGCGGGCCCTGACGCTGGCGGCCGCCGGCACGCCGGAGCGCCTGCCGGCGCTGCCGGCCTCGCCGTTCGCCGCCCCTTTCGCCGTCCCCTCCCCTTCGCCGGCAGGAGCCGCCCATGGCTGAGATCGCATTGACGTCCGCGCCGCAGCGGGCCCGCCACGGATCGAGCATGGGCCAGCCCCTGACCCGGCGCGACGGGCCGCTGAAGGTCACCGGCCGGGCGACCTTCGCGGCTGACAACGTCGCGGACGGCACCCTCCATGCGGCGCTCTGCGTCGCCCGGATCGCCCGCGGGCGCGTCACCCATCTCGACGTGGCGGCGGCCGAGGCCCATCCGGGCGTCGTCGCGGTGATGACGCCGGACAACGCTCCCGCCCTCGCCCAGCACCCGGACGACAAGCCCCACGGCTTCATCTTCCGCCTCGACCTGCTGCAGGATTCGGCCGTCCGCTACGCCAACCAGCCGATCGCGGTGGTGATCGCCGAGACGCTGGAGGCGGCCACCGAGGGCGCGCGCCTGCTGAGCCCGCGCTACGAGGCCGAGACGCCGCGCATCGGCCTCGACGCCGAGCCGCCGTTCACGCCCCCCGGCATCGGCGTCGGCCAGCCCCCGGAGGAGACCCACGGCGACGTCGAGGCCGGCCTCGCCGCCGCGAGCCGGCGGATCGCGGCGACCTACGAGACCCCGGCCCAGTACCACAACGCCATGGAGCCGCACGCGGCGGTGGCCTCCTGGGACGGCGACCAGCTCACGCTGCACACGCCGAGCCAGGGCATGTCGATGGCCCAGGGGCGCCTCGCCGGGCTGTTCGGGATCGCGCCGGAGAACATCCGGATCGAGAGCCCGTTCCTCGGCGGCGGCTTCGGCTCGAAGGGCCTGATCTCGGGCCCGCAGATCCTGGCCTGCATGGCCGCGCGCCTCGTCGGCCGGCCGGTCAAGCTGGTGCTCGCGCGCGCGCAGATGTACGGCCCGGTCGGCCACCGCGCCGAGACCCGGCAGAGCTTCCGCCTCGGCGCCGACGACGCCGGCAAGCTGACGGCGCTGGAGCACGAGACGCTGACGGCCTCGAGCCGGTTCGACGACTTCTTCGAGCCGGCCGGCGGCGTCTCGCACACCCTCTACGCCAGCCCGGCCATCGCGGTCCGGCACCAGGCGGTGCGGGTCGACACCGGCACGCCGCTGTTCATGCGCGCGCCCGGCGAGGCCTCGGGCAGCGTCGCGCTGGAGAGCGCGATCGACGAGATGGCGCTGGCCTGCGGCATGGACCCGCTGGAATTCCGCCTGGCGAACTATGCCGAGGTCGAGCCGATCTCCGGAAAGCCGTTCTCCTCCAAGGCCCTGCGCGAGTGCTACACCCGCGGCGCCGAGCGCTTCGGCTGGTCGGCGCGGCCGAGAGCGCCGCGGCAGACCCGCGACGCGAACGGCCTCCTCGTCGGCTGGGGCATGGGCACCGCGACCTTCCCGGCGCTGATGTTCGAGGCGCAGGCGAAGGCCGAGCTGCGGGCCGACGGCACCGGCCTGATCGAGACCGGCGCGCACGACATGGGGCAGGGCGCCTGGACCGCGCTCGGCCAGATCGCCGCCGACGGGCTCGGGATCGGCCTCGACAGGCTGACCTTCCGGATGGGCTCCTCCGACCTGCCGAACGCCGGCATCGCCGGCGGCTCGGCCCACACCGCCACCGCGGGCGGGGCGATCCACGCGGCGGGCCAGGCGGTGATCGCGCAGCTCGCCGACCTCGCCACCAACGATTCCGCCTCCCCGCTCTACGGCGCGGGCAATGCCGGATTCGTCGCCCGCGACGGACGACTCTTCCGGCGCGACGACGAGAGCCGCAGCGAGGCGTATTCCGACATCCTGGCACGCGCCGGACGGGCGAGCCTCACCGCGACCGGGAAGGCCTCGACCGATCCGGCGGCGGCCAAGACCTACGCCATGCACGCCCACGGCGCGGTCTTCGCCGAGGTGAAGGTCGACCCCGATCTCGGCCAGATCCGCGTCACCCGCCTCGTCGGCGCGTTCGCGGCCGGCCGCATCGTCAACCCGCGCCTGGTCACAAGCCAGTATTACGGCGGGATGATCTGGGGAATGTCGTTCGCGCTGCACGAGCACGCGGCGATGGACGCCCGCACCGGCCGCTTCCTCAACGACAACCTCGGCGAATACCACGTGCCGGTGAACGCGGACACGCCGGCCATGGAGGCGATCCTGGTGCACGAGGACGACGCTCACGTGAACGCGCTCGGCATCAAGGGCGTCGGCGAGATCGGCATCACCGGCTCGGCCGGCGCCATCGCCAACGCGGTCTGGCACGCCACCGGCATCCGGGTGCGCGAGATCCCGATCACGCTGGACAAGCTGCTCGGGTAGCGCCCGCCGTCGCGATCCGGCAGCCCACGCCGGCGCGAACCCGGTCCCGACCGCCCTGCCCTCCCGGAGGCCCGTCGCTCAGCGGCGCGGCCTCCGTCGTCGTTCGGCCCGACCCGCGATCCGCAGGTCGCCTGCGCTCCCGAAGGGCTGCGGCGGTGCCGGCCAGCGTCTAATCCCGCTCCGTTCGTCGCAGCGGACGGTCCGCGTGCGCCGCCGCACCCAAGTCGAAAGAGAAACGGATTAAATATAGTTTGCTATAATTGTGCATTCGCACACATATTCGTCGAACGACATTGGTTATGTTCTTCTCGTTGGCGCAGGGCGGCATGTCCTGCAGAAGAAAACTTCGAGAGGAAGGATTATCTCATGACGCGCATCGTTGCCTCGGCGCTCTTCGCCGCCGTTCTCGCCCTCCCCGTCGCGGCTCGGGCCGGCGAGGGCGGTGGCGGCGACCGCCAGCCGGCCGGCGGCGGCCACATGAGCTCCTACGTGAACGACCCCTACCACGACCCCCGCTCCGCCCATTCGCAGCGCAACCGCACCGGGCAGCTTCTGGGCGCACCGATGTATTCCGACATGCCCGGCGCCACCGTCGCGCGCCGCGACGTGGTCTCGCCGCACTGGGCGTCCGGAAGCGCGGCCCCCCGCGGCCGCCGCTGATCCGATCCGCCGCCCGGCGCCGGCATCCGGCGCCGCCCCGCCCGACATCCGAGCCCGCACCGCCGCCCCCGCGCGGGCTCGCTCGCGTCCGCGCCGCGCAGGGCCGACGGGATCGCCGTCGCGGCGCCGCTCGACGGGACGCGCCCCGCCGTGCCGGCATCGCAGCGATCGCCGCGAGTCGGCGCCCACATCGTTTCAGCGCAAGAGGATCCTTCGTGGACAACATCATCCAAGGCATCTCCGAGTTTCAGGACAAGGTCTTCCCGGGGCAGCAGGCGATGTACCAGCGGCTGGTCAGGGACGGGCAGCAGCCCAAGGCCCTGATCATCGCCTGCGCCGATTCCCGCGTCTCGCCCGAGCACATCACCCAGGCCGGCCCGGGCGAGCTGTTCGTCTGCCGCAACGCCGGCAACATCGTGCCGCCGTTCTCGACCGCCACCGGCGGCGTCTCCTCGGCGATCGAGTACGCCGTCGTGGCGCTCGGCGTCCGCGACGTGGTGGTCTGCGGCCATTCCGATTGCGGCGCGATGAAGGGGCTGATGAGCCCCGAGGCCCTGGCGAGGATGCCCAACGTCGCCGCCTGGCTCCGGCACAGCCATGCGGCCGAGCGGATCGTCTGCGAGGCCTATCCCGCCGACATGGACCCGAAGGAGCGCCACCGGGCGCTCGCCCTGGAGAACGTGATCGTCCAGCTCGCGAACCTGCGCACCCACCCGAGCGTGGCCGCGGGCCTCGCCAAGGGCCAGCTGCGGCTGCACGGCTGGTTCTTCGAGATCGAGACCGGCACCCTGCTGGCCTATGACGGCGAGGCCGGCCGCTTCCTGCCGCTCGACGCCCTCGATTCCGCCGGCGACTTCCCCGTTGCCCAAGGCTCGGCCGTGCGCATGGCGGCGCCGGAATACGCGCCGCCGCAGGCGGCCGCGTAGGGGCCGGGCCGATGCGACCCACCCAAACGCCCCCCGCGCGCATCCTCCCGGCCTCCCTCGCGCGGGACCTGCCGGCCTCCTTCGTCGTGTTCCTCGTGGCGCTGCCGCTGTGCATGGGCATCGCCCTGGCCTCGGGGGTGCCGCCCGAGCGCGGGCTGATCACCGGGATCGTCGGCGGCATCGTCGTCGGACTGCTCGCGGGCTCGCCGCTGCAGGTCAGCGGGCCGGCGGCGGGGCTTGCCGTCATCGTGTTCGAGTTCGTGCGCCAGCACGGGCTCGGGATGCTCGGCCCGGTGCTCGTGCTCGCCGGCGCGGTCCAGGTCGCCTCCGGCGCGCTCCGGGTCGGAGGCTGGTTCCGCGCGATCTCGCCGGCGGTGGTGCACGGGATGCTCGCCGGCATCGGCCTGCTGATCGTGCTCGGCCAGGTCCACGTGCTCACCGACGCCCTGCCGCTGGCCTCGGGCCTCGACAACCTCGTGGCGATCCCGGCCGCGTTCTTCGACTTCGTCACGGGCGAGGGCAACCGCGTCGGCGCCGTCACGGTGGGCCTCGCCACCATCGCGGCGATGATCGCCTGGGAACGCCTGCGGCCGGCGCGGATGAGGATGGTGCCCGGCGCGCTGATCGGCGTCCTCGCCGGCACCGCGGTCGCCGGGCTCGGCGGCCTCGCGGTCAAGCGGATCGAGGTCCCGGACGCGATCCTGTCCACCCTGTCGATGCCGGGGGCGGCGGAGTGGGGCCGGCTGCTCGAGCCGACGATGATCGTGATGGCGTTGACCATCGCCGCCGTCGCCAGCGCCGAGAGCCTGCTGTCGGCGGCCGCCGTCGACCGGATGCACGACGGGCCGCGCACGCAGTACAACCGCGAGCTCGGCGCGCAGGGCGTCGGCAACCTGATCTGCGGCCTGATCGGCGGCCTGCCGATGACCGGGGTGATCGTGCGCTCCTCGGCCAACGTCCAGGCCGGCGCGGCGACGCGGGCCTCGACGGTGATGCACGGGACGTGGATCCTCGCCTTCCTGCTCGCCCTCCCCTGGGTGCTGAAGCTGGTGCCGACGGCCGCGCTCGCCGGCATCCTGGTGGTCACCGGCTGGCGCCTGATCGGGCCCCACCACGCCGTCCACCTGCACGCGCGCTACGGCTGGCTCACCGCCGCGATCTGGCTCGCGACGATGGTGATGGTGGTGGCCACCGACCTGCTCACCGGCGTGCTGGTCGGGCTCGGGCTCAGCCTGCTCCAGGTCATTCCTACGCTGCGCAAGGGCCGCCTGCGGATCGAGCACGCGGCGGCGACGGAGGTGGCGGGGGTGCCGGAACTGCGCCTCTCGGGCTCGGCCACCTTCCTGCAGCTCCCGCACCTCACCGAGGCGCTGGAGCGGACCCCCGAGGGCGGCGAGGTCCGCCTCGGGACGAAGGACCTCGCCCACATCGACCACACCTGCCTGGAGATGATCGGGGACTGGGCGGGACGGCGCGCCGCCTCGGGCACGCGGGTGTCGGTCGTCGGCGGGTTCGGCCGGCCGCACGAGAAGCTCGTCGCGGCCGTGGCGGCACCGTCCAAGGACTGAGCGGCGGACACGCGGGAACGAGGGGACGGAACGACGGGGCCGGCATCGCGCGAGCGGTGCCGGCTCATCGCGTGCCCGAGCCCGCACGTTCCGGCCTTACGCGTCCGCCGGGACGGCGGCATCCGCGATCGCGAAGAGGGGCGGCTGCAGGGCCCCCGCCTCCGCCACCGGCACCGCCCGCGCGCCGTCCGGGAGGGCGGGCCCCAGAAGGCGCAGGAAATCCTCGGAGGCGGCGACGTCGAGATCGGCCGCCTTGGCGCGGGTCTCGAGGCGGGCGAGGGTGTTCATCGCCGGGCCGAGCACGGTGTACTCGGCGCGCAGTCCGTCGTCGAAGACGCCGACGAGGAGGTCGCCGGCATGGAGCGCGACGACGACGCGGAGCGGGAAGTCGCCGGCCTCGGCGCGGGTGCGGTTCAGGGCGGACAGCCGGGTGCGGATCGCGCGGGCGCAGGCCAGCGCGCCGCGGGCCTGCGCCACCGGGCCGCCGACCACGAACTGCGCCAGCACGGCGTCGCCGACATACTTGTCGACGATGCCGTCGTGCTCGGTCACGGCCGCATGCGCCAGGGCGCGGATGGCGAGCAGCGCGCGCACCATCGCCTCGGGCGGATGCTCGCGGCTGAGGCGCGAGAACCCGCGGACGTCGAGGGCCAGCAGGCAGGCATGGCGCCGGCGTGCCGTTCCGAGGTCGCCGTCGCGGGCGAGCTCGGTCGCGACGCCGTCGGGAACGAAGCGGGCGAGCTGCGTGCGCTCGTGCTCGAGGCGCACGGCCTCGCCGGCGGCGTGGCGCAGGCGTGCGACCCCGTCGACCACCACGACGCTCGCGGCCAGGAAGGTCAGCAGTCCCGGCACCTGCTCGCCGAGATCGACATGCGGGCCGAGGAAGCCCGCCGGGTTGACGAGGCCGACGAGGATCGCGGCGCCCCAGGCGAAGACGACCGTGCCGGAGAACAGGGCCGCGTGCCACACGCGCATGCTGAGCGTGGTCTGCAGCAGCAGCAGGAAGGCCGGCAGCCGGCTCACCGCGTCGGCGGCCCCGCCATCGTCGGCGGCGCCCGCCAGCATGTGCTCGACGAGGACGTAGATCGCCAGCCCGGCGTTCAGCCCGGTGCCGGCCCAGGCGAAGCCTTCCGCGTGGCGCCCCTCCCCGCGCTCGGCCCGGCCGAACCAGACCGAGCCCGCCGCATAGAGGCCGAGGATGAACCAGTGGCTCAGCGCGTGCAGCGAGCCGTCGTAGACCTGCGCCGCCATCAGCAGCACGAGCACGATCACCACGCGCAGGACCAGCAGGCGACCGCCGGTGGCACGCTGCATCAGCCGCAGGACGGTGTTCTCGTCCTGCGCGCGCTGTGCGGCCCTGTCGTCGAGCATGAGGCGGGTGCCCGCGCGGGTCGGGACTACCCGGCCCGGCTGAGCCGGCGGGCGCCGCCGAAGCGGTTGAGGAAGCGCGGCTCCTTCTCCGGCGCGATCCGGATGGCGAGGTGCAGCGTGCCGCCCTCCTCCATGCGCCGGTCGAGCACCTCGGCGTTCTCGTAGAGCCAGTGCAGGGCCGCGCCCTCCTCGGGGCCGAGGATGACCGCGAAGGTCGAGCGCGCGCGGGCGATGCGCGCCTCGATCCGCGCGGTCAGCGCCGACAGCCCCTCCCCCGTCAGCGACGAGACGAGCACCGGTGCGGCGCCGTCGCGGTCGTTGCGGTCGTGGGCCGAGAGGTTGGCGAGGCGCGTGCGCTCGCCCTCGTCGAGCAGGTCCGCCTTGTTCCAGACCTCGATGATCCGGTCGGCCGACATCTCGATTCCGAGCTCGCCCAGCACCGTGCCGACATCCTCGGCCTGCGCCTCGGAATCGACGTGGGCGACGTCGCGCACGTGGAGCAGGATGTCGGCCTCGATCACGTCTTCCAGCGTGGCGCGGAAGGCGGCGATCAGGGCGGTCGGCAGGTCGGAGATGAAGCCGACGGTGTCGGACAGGATCACGGTCTCGCCGTGCGGCAGCTTGGTGGCGCGGGCGGTGGGGTCGAGGGTGGCGAACAGCATGTCCTGCGCCACCACCTGCGCCTTGGTCAGGGCGTTGAACAGCGTCGACTTGCCGGCATTGGTGTAGCCGACCAGCGCCACGATCGGGTAGGGCACGCGCGCCCGGCTTTGCCGGTGCAGGCCGCGGGTGCGGGTGACGGCGTCGAGGTCGCGCTCGATCCGCGTCATGCGCTCCTGGATCATGCGCCGGTCGGCCTCGATCTGGGTCTCGCCGGGGCCGCCGAGGAAGCCGAAGCCGCCGCGCTGGCGCTCCAGGTGGGTCCAGGACCGCACCAGCCGCGACTTCTGGTAGGCCAGGTGGGCGTGCTCGACCTGGAGCGTGCCCTCGCGCGTCGAGGCGCGGCGGCCGAAGATCTCGAGGATCAGGCCGGTACGGTCGATGACCTTGGCGCCGAATTCCTTCTCGAGGTTGCGCTGCTGCACCGGCGACAGGGCGCAATCCATCACCACGAGGCCGATCTCGCTCGCCTTGATCAGGCCAGCGATCTCCTCGACGCGGCCCTTGCCGAGATAGGTCGAGGGCCGGATGCGGGCGAGGCTGAGCGGGATCGCCTCGACCACGTCGAGCTCGATCGCGGCGGCCAGCCCCACCGCCTCCTCCAGCCGCGCCTGCGTCGAGCGCGAGACCGGCGCCGGCCCGTGCGGCGACGCGGCCGCGGTGCGGCTGAGGTAGGGACCGATGACGAGGGTGTGGGTCGCGGCGGCGATCTCGCCTTCCGGCGCGGCCATCGCCTGCAGTCGGGCCTCGCCGGAGGTCAGCGTCTCGGTCATGGAATCCTTGAGCCGCCGCCCGTCGGGGCGGCGGCGTGATGCGTTTCGGAACCCCTCAGATGGGGCTGAGCGGCCGGCGAACCAAGATGGCGCGGAACACGCTCGCGCGGACCGGGGCCGGCCGCGCGTCAGGAGCGCCCGGTCACGCCTTCTCGGGGGCGGTCTCGTCCGGCTCGAACAGCTGCACGGGATGGCCCGGCATGATCGTCGAGATCGCGTGCTTGTAGACGAGCTGGGAATGGCCGTCGCGGCGAAGCAGCACGCAGAAGTTGTCGAACCAAGTCACCACGCCCTGCAGCTTGACGCCGTTGACGAGGAAGATCGTCAACGGAATCTTGTTCTTGCGGACATGGTTGAGGAAGGTGTCTTGCAGGTTCTGTGCGCGTTCGGCCGCCATCTTCTTGTCCTTTGTTGTCTTGGCGCCCGCCTTCGGGAGCGGGTTTTCGTTCTATCCGCGGCATCGATCCTGCCGCCGCAGCGCTGGTCTTGAGGAGCCCGCCGCGGAGCGGAACCGTGCATTACAGGTTCAATTCCGGCGCCGATGCAAGACCCGAACCGGCTCCGCACGCGACGAACGGGGGTTGCTTCTCACCGCTTCCGTCATCCGCCCGCAAGGCGCTCAGGGGCCGATCCCCAGGGACTTCAGCTTGCGGTGCAGGGCCGAGCGCTCCATGCCGATGAATTCGGCGGTCCGGGAAATGTTTCCCGAGAAGCGGGCGATCTGCGCCACGAGGTATTCGCGCTCGAAGATCTCGCGCGCCTCGCGCAGCGCCAGGCTCATCAGCTTCTCGCCGCCGGCGCCGTTCGGGGTCGTCGGCACCAGGGCGCCGATCTCGGAGGGCAGCATCTCCGAGGTGATCTCCTGGTCCGGGTCGGCCTGCGTCAGGATCATCAGCCGCTCGACGTTGTTCTTGAGCTGGCGCACGTTGCCCGGCCAGTTGTGCGACTGCAGCACCGCCATCGCGTCCTGCCCGATGACCCGGCGCGGCAGCCCGGTCTGGGCCGAGATGTTGTCCATGAAGAACTGGATCAGCTCCGGCACGTCCTCGCGGCGCTCCGAGAGCGAGGGCACGCGGATCGGCACCACCGAGAGCCGGTGGAACAGGTCCTCGCGGAAGCGCCCAGCGGCGATCTCCTCGGCGAGGTCGCGGGAGGAGGACGAGATGATGCGGACGTCGACGTGGACGCGGGTGGTGCCGCCGACGCGCTGGAAGTTCTGGTCGACGAGGACGCGCAGGATCCGGCCTTGCGTCTCGCGCGGCATGTCAGCGACCTCGTCGAGGTAGAGGGTGCCGCCATGCGCCTCCTCCAGCGCGCCGACCCGCCTCCCCTGCTCGCCGCCGGCCTCGACCCCGAACAGCTCCGATTCCATCGTCTCCGGCAGGATCGCGGCCGCGTTGAGCAGCACGAACGGCCCGCTCGCCCGGGCCGAGGCCTTGTGCAGGCCGCGCGCGGCGAGCTCCTTGCCGGAGCCCAGCGCCCCGGTGATCATCACCCGGGCGTTGGTCGGGGCGACGCGGTCCAGCGTCTGGCGCAGCTGGTTGATCGCCACCGAGCCGCCGACGATGCGGTTGGCGGTGCCGGAGCGCGCGGTGAGGTCGCGGACCTCGCGCCGCAGGCGCGAGGCCTCGAGCGCGCGCTCGGCCACCAGGATCAGCCGGTCGGCCTTGAACGGCTTCTCGATGAAGTCGTAGGCGCCCGCCTTGATCGCCGAGACCGCGGTCTCGATGTTGCCGTGGCCCGAGATCATCACCACCGGCAGGTCCGGGTGGGACGCCTTGATCAGGTCGAGCACCTGCAGGCCGTCGAGGCGCGAGCCCTGCAGCCAGATGTCGAGGAAGACGAGGTGGGGGCGGCGCGCCTCGATCGCGGCGAGCGCCTCGTCGGAGCTGCCCGCGGTGCGCGAGCGGTGGCCTTCGTCGTCGAGGATGCCGGCGACCAGGTCGCGGATGTCGGCCTCGTCGTCGACCACCAGGATATCGGCGCTCATGGCTGCATCTCCGCAATCTCTCGGGGGGCCGTCGTCGCGGCGCCCTTCTCGTCAGGGTTGGGGCGGGCCGGGCCCGCGACCGCGTCGTCCGCGGGCGACAGCGCGCGGGGCACGCGCATGCACACCTGGCCGCCGCGGCCGGCGGGGTTGTCGTTCAGCTCGATCCCGCCGCCGTGCTCTTCCAGCACCTTGCTCACGATCGCCAGCCCGAGGCCGGTGCCGCCCTCGCGGGTCGTCATGTAGGGCTCCAGCAGGCGCTGGCGCCCCTCGACGGGAAATCCCTTGCCGTTGTCGGTCACCGCGATCGTGGCGAAGCCCTCCTCGACGGTGAGGCTCAAGCCGATCTTGCCCTTGCCGAGCTCGGCCTCCGGCACCTCGGCCACCGCCTCGACGGCGTTCTTGAGGATGTTGGTGATCACCTGGCTCAGCAGGCGGATGTCGAAGGCCGCGGTGATCTTCTCGGCCTCCGCCGTGCCGGTGCCGCCGAGGCCGTGCGCGGTGAAGGCGAAGTCGATGTCGGGGTGCGCCACCCGCATCATGAACAGGTTCTGCTTGGCGATCTCGGTGAGGTCGTTCTCGGCGATCGCGGGCTTGGGCATCCGGGCGAAGGAGGAGAACTCGTCGACCATGCGCTTGATCTCGTCGACCTGGCGGATGATCGTCGCGGTGCACTGGTCGAACACCTCCTTGTCGGCGGTGATGACCTTGCCGTACTTGCGCCGGATGCGCTCGGCCGAAAGCTGGATCGGGGTCAGCGGGTTCTTGATCTCGTGGGCGATGCGGCGCGCGACGTCCGCCCAGGCGGAGGTGCGCTGGGCCGAGACGAGGTCGGTGATGTCGTCGGCGGTCACCACGAAGCCGCGCGCGCCGCCCTGCGCCTGCTCGCTGGTGACCCGCACCGCGATGGTGCGCTCGCGCCCGCCCCGCGTGAGCTGGATCTGGTGCGCCTGCGCGCGCTGGCGCCCCTCGGCGCCGGGCAGGAGCGGGGCGAGCTCCGGCACCGCGTCGGACAGGCGCTGGCCGACGAGCGCGCCGTCGGCGAGATCGAGCATCCGCTCGGCGGCCGGGTTCGCGATGGTGACGAAGCCAGCGGCATCGACGCCGACGACGCCGGGCGAGACCCCCGACAGCACGGCCTCGGTGAAGCGCCGGCGGCGGTCGATCAGGTCGCTCGCCGCGGTCAGCCCGGCATGCTGGCGGCGCAGCTCCTGCGTCATCTTGTTGAAGCTCTCGCCGAGATGAGCGAGGTCGCCGTCGGTCTTCCGCGCCGGAACTTGAGCGTAGAAGTTGCCCGAGGCGACCTGGTCGGCGGCGTTGATCAGGCGGCGGATCGGGGCGACGAAGCGGTTGGCGAAGTTCATCCCGAACCACACCGCCGAGAGCAGCGCGATCAGCGCGATCAGCACGAAGATCGAGGCGAAGGTCACCTGGATCGAGGTGCGCAGCGAATCGTAGGTGAGGTACTCGGCCGCCGCCGCGCGCGACACGCCGGGGAAGTCGATGGCGAGCTGGTTGACCTCGCGCTGCACCAGCAGCACCGCGTCGTCGTAGGCCGGCATCCGGAACATCGCCGCGAAGACGCGGCCCTCGGTCGGCAGCAGGCAGATCGGGTCGCTGGACTTGGCCGCGTCCTCGAAGGCGGCGGCCGAGGGCAGGCGCGTCGTCTTGAGCACGTCGATCTTGGCGCGCGCCACCACCTCGTTCGGCCCGCGCATGATCTGGGCGACCGGCAGGCCGAGATTGGTCGCGCGGGTGGTGAGGAAGCCCTCGAACCAGTCGCGGTTGACGTCGAAGTTCGGCCGCGCCCGCGTCAGGTCGTCGTTGAGGATGCGGATCTCGCGCGCCAGCGACTGGCACTGGTTCTCCTGGTAGGCGTCGGCCACCTCGACGGATTTCAGCACCACGTCGCGGACCCGGTCGGTGAAGCCGAGGGAGAGGCCGCGGTCGATCGTCACCGAGGCGACGACGGCCAGCAGGCAGGTCGGCAGGATCGCGATCAGCGAGAACAGGCCGACGATGCGGGTGTGGAGCCGGGCCACCGCCGCGTTGGCGCGCCGCGCATGCAGGAAGACCCGCGCCTCCCAGGCGATGATCACCGCGAGCCCGAGCACCAGGGCGACGTTGATGGCGAGCAGGGTGACGCCGATCGTCGGCGTCGGCGTCACGCGGATGACGCCGGCCAGCACCAGGAAGGTGGCGATCGCCGAGATCAGGGCGGTGACGACCACCCCGGCGCCGATCCAGCCGGGCCCGCGCGGCCCCGCCCGCAGCGCGTCGGGGACGGAGGCACCGCCCTCGTCGGGCCTCGCCGACGGGGCCTCCGAAGTCCTGGATCGCAGAAACGGCATGGCTGATGCAGAGCCACCACAGTGTGGCGAAATTATTACGAATCGGGCATTCGCCCGGTCGCGCCGCGCGCCCGGCGCTCCGGCCGCGACGCTTCGGCCTCCGCGCGCGCTTGGACCCCGGGCCGGACGATGCTATCCCGGTCGGCGGAGGCGAACGGGGTCTGGTGGCCCTCCTGGTCTTCAAAACCAGTGGTACGCCCAAAGCGTACGGTGGGTTCGATTCCCATCCGCTTCCGCCAACGACCCATTCGCAGCCATTCGTTGCCGGTCGCTAACCTCCAGAAAAACAAGCATTTATCAGATCCAGCCGTTCGTCAGCAGCCGCTGGCGTTCTCCCAAATTCACGCCTACGATGTGGATAGCGTCGTGGATGCGAATACCATGCAAGGCAAGCTCACCGCCCTCGCCGTTGCCCGCCTGAAAACTCCCGGACTGTATGGAGACGGCGGCGGGCTGTGGCTCCAGGTGTCTGGCAAGGGCGGGAAAAGCTGGGTCTTTCGGTACACCCTGCGCGGCAAATCGCGTGAGATGGGCCTCGGATCTGCAAACACATTTTCCCTCGTCGAGGCGCGTCACAAAGCCCTAGTCTGCCGGAAGCTCTGCTTCGACAACGTCGACCCGATCGAAGCTAGGCAGCAGCAGCGTCGCGAGGCCGACATTGAGGCGGCCCGCGCTATGACTTTCCGGCAGTGTGGAGAGGCGTACATCGAGGCGCATAAGGCTGGCTGGCGCAACGCTAAGCACGGCGCGCAGTGGGCCGCGACGCTCGAAGCCTACGTCTATCCGGTGTTTGGCGATCGGTCGGTTCAGGCGATCGACACTGCGCTCGTGACAAAGGCAATCGAGCCAATCTGGACTACAAAGCCCGAAACCGCCGTGCGAGTCCGCGGCCGGATCGAGTCCATTCTCGATTGGGCGAAGGCTCGGGGATTTCGAGCAGGCGAAAACCCGGCCCGTTGGCGCGGGCACCTTCAGAACCTTCTCCCACGGCGTGCGAAGATCCAGCGTGTCTCGCACCACGCCGCCCTCCCCTTCGTCGAGGTGCCGGCATTCATGCGTCTGCTGGAAGGCCAGCCCGGCATCGCTTCCAAGCTGATGGCTTTCACAATCCTGACGGCAGCCCGCACGGGTGCCAGACAATGCCCGCGAGCCGCCGGCTCCGGTTCGGCCTCGCATCCGCGTCGCCGACGCCACCGTCGAGGCGCTGGGCGCATTGGCAGCGGGCCTGCCGCGCGGCCTGTTGCTCGTGCGCGACGAGTTAGCCGGCTGGCTCGGTGCTTTCGATAAGTACGGTGGCGGCGGGTCCGATCGGGCCTTCGCGATCGAGATGTACGGCGGCCGTTCCTACGTCGTCGATCGGATGAAGAACCCGGAGCCGCTTCATATCCGGCATCTCAGCATCGGCGTGCTCGGCGGCGTCCAGCCCGACAAGCTGGAGATGATCCTCAACGGCCCCGACGACGGCTTGGCCTCGCGTCTGCTCTGGGCCTGGCCGGACACCAAGCCCGAGTTCACGCTCGCGCGTGGTGTTCAGGACGACGGGCCGATGCAGTCAGCCTTCGCGCGGCTCACCGACCTCGCTCAAGGCATCGACGAGTTCGGTCAGCCTGAGCCGGTGAGGCTGCGCCTGACACCGGAGGCGGAGGATCGGCTGGAGGCGTTCGCCCGTGACATGGTCGAGCGCTGCCACGAGGCCAGCGGGTTGCTCGCCGGTACGCTCGGCAAGGCGCGCGGACACGCGCTCCGGCTTTCGGCTGTTCTGGAGCACTTATGGTGGTGCGGCGGGGCACCGAGCGTGGCGGAGCCGAGGGAGATATCCCCGGATGCCGTCACCGCCGCTGCTGATCTCCTGAACGCCTACTTCCTGCCGATGGCCGAGCGCGTGTTCGGCGATGCATCGATCCCAGTCGTCGAGCGGCGCGGCATGCTGCTCGCCCGGCACCTGCGGCAGAACCGGATCGGCGAGTTCAACGCGCGGGATGTCCGGCGCCAGGTCGGCGGCATGTTGCGGGACGCCAGCGACATGGAGGCGGCCTGCAAGCAGCTTCTGGAGGCCAACCTCATCCGGCAGCGCTTCGCCCGTGCCGGCGAGCGCAAGGGTCGAAAGGCACAGAACTACGAGGTCCACCCGGAGGTGATTGCCGACCGCCCTTTTGCCGAAATCCCCATCCTTAGAAAGATGGGGCCCCCTGTGCCGGTAGTGTCATTGGCGCCAATAGCGCCAAAAACAGAGCTATTGGCGCCAAAGGCACAAACGGCACAGGGGGGTAAGATATTTTCGGTCGCTACGAAGGGGTGAGCAGCAATTCAGTCAAAAGTACCGCCCTCTCCGCCACAACATGCTTGCGCGGTGGGCGCAGTCCGGCATCCCGGCCGACTTCCTGGACGAGCTGCGCGCGAACAACGCAGCGGAGGTGGATGCGTGAGCCAACCTCCTACCCGCCGCTTAGATGCCGATACTCGTGGCTCCTGCTTCGGCTGCCTGCCTCACCCCTGCGCCCTTTCGCAACGCAGATGCGACGGCTGCAGAGGCTGTGTCGATAGCTGCGGCTCGATCATCGCCGTAGTCACGACTGTAATCCCGATTAGGATTGAAGCCCGCTTGGTAGTTGTCTGGAAATTTACGATTTATCCGTTCATTGAGCACCATCATGGCCTCATTGAATTGGGTCGAGAAATTACCTTTCTCTGCAAGGTCCACGCCCAGCATTCGTCTATCTGAGGTAGATCCTCCCGAAGAACCTGACCGACTGAAGAATATCTTGAGCGAGCGCCAAAAGCTCATGAGGTGCACCAGTGCGGAACCATGGGGAACGAACTGCGCAACACAGTAGCATGGTGTTTCCATACCCGTAGATTGCAAAATTCGGGTCTACAGCCGATCTCGGCCGCAGCGCCCTCTAGCCGGCCGGAGGGCTGAGGATCAGCTTGCCAACGAAGGGTGCGTCCGCGTTGCGGTTGCTGGTGCAGCCATAAGCCGACTCGCCCGCCTTCATGGTCCGGACCTTCAGGACGCCCTTGCCGTTCCGCTTAATCGTGTAGCCCTTCTCACTGGCGTCATGTGTCAGACCCTGTTTCATAAAGCTCGGGCGATCCGTCTGACGAGGATCATGGCTGCGGCGAGGACGAAGAAGGCGAGCGCAGAGGACGGGGTAGCCTCGTGGTCGCGAGCCAACCTGCGGCAGCGGGCGATCCAGCCGAAGC
>NZ_JAKSXU010000168.1:0-1300 GCF_022829325.1 Methylobacterium sp. J-092
GGCATGACGGACGCGACGCGGTGGTTGTCCCACATACCAGCCCGCGTTGGCTTCCTGGCGTGGACCCTCAGACCCTCCCGACCGCCAATGCGCTCGACGCGCTTGTCGTTCACGAACTATCCGGCCGCGTCAAGCACCCCGCTGTTCTTTCGGTAGCCATAGCGACCCTACTCTTCCGCCAACGCCACGAGATCGGCCGTCAGCGCCTGTTCTTCATCGCGGCCCCGCGGTACCTTGCGCTGCGTCGAGCGATGCTGTCCGAGCGCCCTGCAGGCACGGCGCTCGGAGACGGTCATCGTCCGCATGATGTGCTCGACACAGGCGCGTCGGCGCGCGGGGCTCAGAAGTTTCCCCGGGACGCCTCCTGCAGGATCAGCTTGTCGAGCGTCAAATCGGCGATGGCCTTTCGAAGCCGAGAATTCTCGGTCTCAAGACTCTTCATCCGTCGAACTTGATCTGACTTCAGGCCGCCAAACTCACGCCGCCACTGGTAGTACGTCACCGAGCTCACGCCGAGCGCGCGGATCGCATCGGCCACGCTCTGGCCCTGTGACATCAGCGCGTCCGCCTGACGTAGCTTGGCGACGATCTCCTCGGGCTTCGGGTGTTTTGCCATCTCGTCCGTCCTCCAGGCTCAAAAGCCACACCAAAGGGCGGACCACTTCAATGGGGGCTGACCAACCCGCAGCATCCTCGTAGTCGGCACCGTGAGCGGCCTCGCCGCGCAAGCAGATGGCGCGGTGCGGATGCAGCTCGAACAGGCTGTGCAAGGCAATCTGAGCTTCGTGGGGCATGCTTCGGTACCCGTGCAGGTCGCCCGAGCAGATGAGCGCTACGTCACGAAGGGGCTCGATTGGAGCCGGCTTGGCGCGACCGTGCGGATGGTCGGCGCGGACGATACGCCCTGAAACTTTATTTGCGCCACTGAAGGCCTGCATAACGTCGCGGGTAGGTTGTTATACGAGCTTTTTCCTTAGCTGATGCGATGACGTTAACAACATTTTACGAGGAAAATTCATGCGCCATTTTTTCGTCGGTGCCCTAGCAACTATTCTTCTTCCGATGGCCGCTCATGCTGAGGGTGATATCGTAGCAGGAGAGAAAGCCTTTGCTACCTGCAAAGCGTGTCATGCGTTTGGAAATAACGGTGTAGGTCCGGAACCTGCTCGACCTGATGAAGCTGCAGATCGAGACCCCGACCCACCTCGTCGACGTCAACGGGCTCGGGCTCGACCGGATCGAGCCGACCCCGGAGGGCGGCCTGCGCATCGGCGCGCTGGTGCGCAACACCGACCTCGCC
>NZ_JAKSXU010000173.1:0-3828 GCF_022829325.1 Methylobacterium sp. J-092
GCCGTCTCCGCGACCGTCTGAGCGGCCGCCTGGCGCAAGCCGGCTACTGCTGGGGTCGCAAAGGCCAAACCGACGAGAAGAAGCAGTGGCACGCCTGCCAGCCGGACTCGATCTATGAGGACGATATCGAGGCGGTGCAGCTCTGACCCAAGAGCTGAAGACCGATGCACAAGCTTCCACCGGGCAGCCTCTACCGCCTTCAGACCCTGGCTCAGACCGGGGCAAGCTTCTACAAACTGACCGCCTACATGCGGCGCCTTGAGGTGCTGGGCATGGTCGTCGCCACCGGGCGGACGGCCCCGGAAAAGGACCTCAACGAGTACAGGATTACTGACGCGGGGCGTGCCGAGCTCAAGGATCGCTACGACCCACCATCGACAAATCCTATCGAGCGATAAATTCTCCCGACCACGGTTACGCAGATGGTTTGCCGGGCTGATGGCGGCCACGGAGCATCGGGCTAATGGCCAGTCCCGATACGATCCAGTGATGCCGACCGACACCTTCCCGCTTAGCGCAGACCGGCGCGGTGTCGATGGGAACCGTCGAGCAGGTCTTCGGATCACTCCGCCGCTTGCTGAAAGCGCAGGCGCTGGTTCTGCCCGATGGTGCGGGAGATCACCGAGCGGCGCGCGCTGTAGCTGGCCGAGACCAGGGGATAGTCGACCGGCAGGCCCCACTTGGCACGGTAGGCCTCGGCCGACAGTCCGCGCAGCGTCAGGTGCCGGCGCAGCGCCTTGTAGGGCTTGCCGTCTTCGAAGCTGATGATGGCGTCCGGCGAGATCGACTTGCGAATCTCCGCATTGGTTGGCTTCGTCAGCGCCGGCTTCGGCGGAATGGTCAGCCCCGTAATCGAGTCGTGCACCATGCGGATCAGGTCCGGCAGCCCCGTGGCGGGCACAGAGTTGTGGGCGACGTAGCTCGTGAGGATCTTGGCGGCGAGGTCGATGGGGTCCGTCGTAGTCTTCACGGTTTGTCTCCTTCCGAATGCTGTCTGGTAGATGCGTGTCCAAAACGTGCTGTCGCCCGGCGCAGGATGTTTTCCGTCGTGGATCATCCTGAACGATCGCGGCAGGTCGGCCTGCCGTCGCACGATTATGCGCGTGCTATCCTGAAACACAACTTATGCGCGAATTATGCGATGGATGCTATCTACTTAGAATTGGTTAACGGGCTTGAATCGGCCGCAATGGTCAGCCGTTGGAGGTCGATGCCCTGCTATTTTGCCCATCGAAACTGGGGTTCAGGCACCTCTTGCGAGCCCCGGCCTGGACCTTCAGGCATGCAATTATAGATTGTATAAACCGCCCCAGCTTGCAGCCCCACCCGATCGGCTCGGGGGCCTGCTGCTGCTTACGGCGAAAGTGTTGGCGCGGCTGGCATGAGCGGGGCAAACCTCAATCCGGCTTCTCGCGCTTTGCAATGACCCGGCAGGCCTGACGCAGGGTGACCTCATGGTCCGGGTAGAGCGTCGCCACGGCATCGAGCACGAGGTGGCCGAGCTCGATGCTCTACACCGTCGCCAAGTGCCACTGAATCGAGCCCGACGTCGTCCAGGCCTCGACGTTCAGGCCGCGCTGGATCGGCGTCGGCACGATCTGTTGTTTCGAGGGCGGTAGGATGAGCCGGGCCTGACACGCGCTTTCGTATTTGCGCTCGGGCGGCGACCCTGGGCGGCGCTGATGCCGGCACGAGCCCGACAGGTGCCGGAGCGCATCGAGCTGCTGCATCGTAGGTCCGAACCGAGCCACAAGGCCGTCTGTCGCGTAGACGCCCCTTCGGCGGCACGACAGGCACTCCACCACGACGCGATCGCCTGCGATGTCTCCGAGGGTGTCCACCTACGCTCTGGCTCCGCGATCACGAACGGCGCGGCGAGATAGCGACCGGATCTCCACAGTCGCTTCGAGGGGCGGGGGGGGCATCGCGGGTCCAGGTCTGGCAAGAACGGATCAGGAACAAACAGCATGCGTTACGACGGTTCAACCATGGCGACGATGGCCACGCGCGCAGCGGTGAGATGGCGTGGAGGGCGGGGTAGAAGGCCAATGCCGACACCGCTTTACCGCTTCCACTGCACAGACGGGCACGAGCTCGTGGCCGATCTCCAGGGCAAGCGGCTGCCGACGTGGGCGCTGATGCGCGCGCACGCGGAGCGCGTCGCGCTGGACCTGATGCTCGGCGCAACGCCGCGCGATTGGTCGTCCTGGACGGTGGAGATCTACGAGGCGTCGGGTCGCCACGTGCTTTCGAAGCCGTTCGCCGACGTGCTCGTCAATCGGCAGGCACGGCAAGGTTGAACGATTTCTGGAGGGTTTGCAGCAGATATGCCTGCCCGGGTCAGTGAAAACGACCACTCTGATCGGCCTCAGATATGTTCCGAGCCAGAAGCCTGCCTGCCGTCATCAGGGCCTGCCGCAGCACCGGCAGCATTTCCCTGGCGTGGTCCTGCTCGATGAGCCCATGTGCCATCAGCAAATGGTCAGCGACGAGTTCCAACACAGAGCTTGGATTCGTAGCCGGATGCCCCGGAGGCGGGACGAAGCGCGCGAGCGTTCCGTAGGCGGTGAAGGGTTCAGAACCACTTGAAGCGATTTCGGTCAGCGACCCCAAATACCCGAGGAAGGTGCGTCCTGGGGGGCCGAATGACGGTATCGCTCCGCCGACGACCCAGGCGTAACTCCCGTCGGCCCGACGGAGCCGGTGGCGGAACGTGTACTCCATCTGCTCAGCATGGACGCTGCTGAGGAAGCTGATCGCGATCTCCCGATCCTCCGGGTGAACAGAATTCAACCAGCCATGACCCGCACCTGAAGCTTCGTCTCTCCCTGTGAACGCGCACCATTCTGGGCTGACGTAGGTCACCTCCCCCTCAGCGTTCGTGACGAAAATCATACCGTTCCCCCAGCTTCAAGGCGTTTGGGGCGCTAACGCGCATTAATGACACTAGGGCAGGCGCCACATACTCAAAACCATACTAGTACAAATGGACTAATGTGCCGGCTAAAAAATGTGATATGAGAGAGAACAATCTTCTTCGTCGGGGTATGTGTCTCGTAATGACAAGCTCCCGCGAAACGCATCGGGCGATGCTGGACAATCTAGCTCGAGCCCTCGGCATTCCCTCCGAGCGATTTTTTGCCTGCGAATCGTTCGTAGATGAAGCCCTTACCGCTGAAGAATGCTTGAGCCTTTGGTCGAAGATCAAGACAATAGAGGGTCGCAGGCAAGCTCTGCAGGCGCTGCGCGTAATCGCGGAAACCTCCTGGCTCGATGAGGCCTAGGCGCCGCATTGCGCCGGTGCGCCCGCGCCCCTCCCCGCCGGCCCACATCCGGCGAGACCACCTGTTTAGCTTCACAAATGATAGAGGTTGCGCAGCACTCGCTGCCACTAAGTAATCTTTTATCATATGTTTAGCCGGCGATCGTGCAAATCAGGCGATTTCGAGGATATGGAGACGAATATCCTCTGGAACGGTTTGCCGCATATCGGGCTTTATAGGAAAATCGCCCATCGTTTTTTCTGGGTGTGAACAGGAAACCATGCGCGTCGTGAAAGATTTCTGCCGTTCATGCGGCATCGAAATAGTAATTTATGTTGGCACAGAATGCATGATCACACAGGCCGCCCATAAGGACCGTCAAGAGCATTGTAACTGCAAATCGGACGAGAGGTGCCCGATGGTCACTGATCGGCCCCCACGAGGTGGTCCAAGGGTGAAGTTAGTGCACGGTGGGCCGCTCCGCCACGAGTAGCTTGGCCGGCGGAGCTGGTCGGGCGAGCGCAGCCGGCCAAGCGGAGAAGGCTGGCACGAACACCTCCGGTGC
>NZ_JAKSXU010000176.1:0-12731 GCF_022829325.1 Methylobacterium sp. J-092
TCTGGCCCTGTGAGATCAGCACGTCTGCCTGACGTAGCTTCGCGACGATCTCCTCGGGCTTCGGGGGCTTTGCCATCTTGTCCGTCCTCCAGGCTCAAAAGCCATACCAAAGGGCGGACCACTTCAATGGGGGCTGACCACCTGCACGACTGGTTTTCCGAGGAAGGCCGGCGCTTCGATCCGGCGCTCCTGCGCGGCCCCGACGCGAACACCCATGTCTACGCTTGCGGTCCTCGCCGCCTTACTGAGGCCGTGCAGGCGGCGCTCGCCGCAAATGGCTGGCCGCCCGAGCAAGTCCATGTCGAGCACTTCGCCGCCGTCTCAGACGAAAACTTCAAGCCGGAACCATTCGGCGCGCGGATCGCCTCCACCGGCGCTGTACTCCACGTGCCGGCGGACCGTTCGCTCCTCGATGTGCTGCGCGAACACGGTTTCTCCCTACCCTCCTCGTGCGAACTCGGTGTCTGCGGCGCCTGCGAATGCGGCTACCGCGACGGCACGGTGATCCACCGCGATGCGGTGCTCCCGATCGGGAAACGCCAGGATCGGATGACCCCGTGTGTCTCGCGCGCCCGCGTCGGCGTGACTCTGGACCTTTGACGGGCCCGCGATGGATCGACGGGCGTTCGCTTGACGGTCGAGGGGAAAATTCCAAGAATAGGTCACGAAGCAGTCGTAAGCTGCTCACGATATGGGCGGCAAGGGGATATTTTATGCTAAACTACTGCTGCTCATCAATTTTGTTGGCGCCTCCCTGAAAGCCTAGCTACGTTGGCTGGGTCTCGTGGGCTGATCACGAGGCTGCCGTGAGGTGGTGAAGATGCCGCGCAAGTCTCAGGACGGAGCCTTCCCGCGCCAACCGGACGTCCTGACGGTGCCCCCGGCGACCCTGCGCGGGAACCAAGCCTACGACGTTCTGCGCCGCGCGATCGTCTCGTGCCGGATCCTGCCGGGCATGCGCTTCACCGAGGCCGAAGTGATGGAGCGTTACGAACTCGGCAAGGCGAGTTGCCGGATTGCGCTGCAACGGCTGATCCAGGAGGGCTTCGTCGCTTCGATGCCGCGGCAGGGCTACCGGGCGGCCCCCGTCACCGTGAGGGATGTCGACGAGGTTTTCGCGCTCCGCGTTGTCCTGGAGCCGCTGGCCGCGCGGGGGGCAGCCGGCCGCGTAAACCGGGCCCAGCTCGAACGGCTGGAGCGGGCCTGCCGCGACCGTGCCGTGACCGACGTCGGCAACCAGATCGACTTCTTCCTCGAAGCCAACCGCAGCTTCCACATGGCGATCGCGGTCTCGGCCGGTAACCAGCGCCTGTGCCGGACGCTGTCGGGCCTCCTCGACGAGATGACCCGGCTCGTTGCGCTGGGGTTCGGCGTGCAGGGCGTCCGGCCGAACATCGAGAATGACCACAGCCTGATGATCGAATGCCTAGTCGCCGGCGATGCCGACGGAGCAGAAGATGTGGCGCGCCGTCACGTCGAGACGTTCCGCGAGATGACGATGGAAAAGGTCGTCCAGAGCCTTCGTGATACCGCCGCCCTCGTGCCGATCGATGCGGCGCTCCAGAGCGGCGACGGCTCCGCATGAGCGTCGTTTCAATCAGGGGCGTGAACAAATGGTTCGACCGGCGCGAGGGCGAGCCACTCCATGTTCTGCAGAACATCGACATCGAGGTGCCGGCGAGGGCGATCGTCGCGCTGCTCGGAGCCTCAGGATGCGGCAAGAGTACCCTCCTGAACATCATCGCCGGACTGATCCCGCCCGACAGCGGAACCGTGCTTCTCGACGATGTGCCGTCCGCCGAATTCCGGAACTGGCACTCGATGACCTACATGTTCCAGGAGGATCGGCTGCTGCCCTGGCGCACGGCGGCCCAGAACGTCGCGTTCGGGCTCGAGGCTGAGAGCCTTCCCGCGACGGAGCGGCGCCGGCGCGCCTGCGAGACGTTGGCCCTCGTCGGGCTCGCCGGCTTTGAGGACGTCTATCCGCACGAGTTGTCCGGCGGCATGCGCAGCCGCGTCGCCCTCGCGCGCAGCCTCGTAACCGAGCCGGCGATCCTCCTGATGGACGAGCCGTTCTCCAAGCTCGACCCGTCGATCCGGGCGCAGATGCATGCCGAGGTCCTGCGCATCGCGAGCCTGCGGAAGATGACGCTGATCTTCGTCACCCACGACGTCGAGGAGGCGATCGTCCTCGCCGACCACGTCGTCGTCTTGCATCCGCGTCCCGGGCGCGTCGGCGAGGCGCGTGCGATCGATCTGCCCTATCCGCGCAACCCGCTGGCGCCGGACGTCGCCGAGGCGGTGCGCGGCCTGCGCCTCGCCCTCGCAGGCTTGAGTCCCGCGTCATGCTAGAGCGGACGCCCCCACCCTTGCGCACGCCGCCATCCCTCCGCGCGACGCGCCGCGCCGCGACCAGATTGTGTCGCCTGCGCCTCGTCGCGATGCGCTTCGGCCTGATCGCTCTCGGGCTGGCCGCCTGGCAGGCGGCATCACTGCACGCGCCGAGCTTTGTCCTGCCGAGCCCCGCCCGAGTCTGGGGCGCGTGGTGCGCGCTCGTCGCCTCGAAGAGCTTTGCCACCGACCTCGGCATCACCTTCGGCCGCGTCGCATCCGGCTTCGCGCTGGCCGCTTTGGTCGGGCTTCCGCTCGGACTGCTGCTCGGTGCGAGCCGGGCGCTGGGCGCGTTCTTCGAACCGGTCCTGACGGTTGTGAACACGGTTTCCTCGACCATCTGGGCGATCTTCGCGCTGATCTGGTTCGGGCTGTCGAACTGGACCACGATCTTCGTGGTGTTCATGACCGCGATGCCGCTGATCCTGACCAACGTCTGGCAGGGCACGCGGACGGTGAACGCCGACTACCTCGAACTCGCGCGCACCTTCCGCATGCCGCGGTGGAAAGTGCTCTTCAAGGTCTATCTCCCGACGATCCTGCCGTCGTTCTTCTCGGGCGCACGCCTCGCCTTCGGGTTCGGCGCACGCGTCAGCCTGGTGGCCGAGTCCCTCGGGGCCAGCAGCGGCATCGGCTACCGCCTGCGGCAGGCCGCCGACCTCGTCCAGACCGATCAGGTCTTCGCGTGGACGCTCACCCTAGTCACGCTGATGATCGGGCTTGAATCCCTCGTGCTGAAGCCCCTGGAGCGGCGTCTCTTCGCCTGGAAGCGGACCGCGCAGACATGACCATCGCCCTTCGCCACCGCCCCCTCGGTGCCTTCGACCGCGACGACCACGACCTTTGGAGACGTGCCTCGATGACCGTGATGAAACGCGTCGGCCTGGTCGCCGCAGCCCTCGCGAGCCTTGCCGCCGCACCATGCCCCGCACGCGCCGAGACCGTGCGGATCGGCTACTGGAGTTCCGGGGTGAGCCTCGGCTTCGGGGCCGTCCTCGAAGCCGGCAAGTTCATGGAGAAGGAGGGGCTCACCGTCGAGTACCTCAAGTTCCCGGATGTGAACGCGCCGACCAAGGCCATGGCCGCGGGCGCGATCGATTTCGCCATCGCTGCCAGCGCGGGAACGTCCTTCAGCGTCGCCTCCGACGGCCTCCCCCTCAGCATCGTGCTGGCGACCCAGGTGGCCGACCTCGACTTCGTCGTCCCGGAAGCCTCGCCGATCCGGACGATGGCCGACCTGAAGGGCAAGAAGATCGGGACCTCGCCCTCGGGCAGCGCCACCGCGGCGATCACCTCCGCGATCCTGGAGACGAATTACGGCATCAAGCCCTCGGACTACGAAAGCGTGCCGGGCAACGATCCGCGGCTGGCGCAATTCCTGGCGCAGAAGGACATCGACGCGGCCGCCCTGCGCACGGTCACCCTGGCCCTGCTGCCCGATGCCAAGCTGCGCAAGCTCGGCTCCTTCCGCGCCGAGTGGAAGGCGATCACCAAGCAGGACGCGCCGCCCGTCCTCGGCGTCGGGCTGATGCGCAACGACTGGCTCAAGGCCAACCCCGCGGGGGCCGCCAAGGTCGTCGCCGCCATGCGCAAGGCCTACGAGTTCGGCAAGGGTGACAAGGCCGCGGTTGCACAGGCGCTCATGGCGGCGGCCAACCTCGGCGAAGCCGACGCGAAGGCCTACGCCGCCCTCTGGGATCACATCTACACCGTCAGCATGGAGCCGGCCGACGTCGCCTCCCTGAAGAACGAGTTCGCGGTGTTCAAGGCCGTCGGCGTCGTCAAGGGCGACCTGCCCGACGCCGCGCTGGTGACCGGCCCCTACGAGGCGTCGAAGGCGATCCGGTGACCGCCCGCGCCATTCAACGATCAACCGGAGGAGACAGCATGTCCGAGACGATGAAGGCCCTCGTGCTTCGCCAGCATGGCGAGATCAGCGACCTCGCCGTCGTCCACGACCACCCGAAGCCGAAGGCCGGCCCCGGCGAAGTCGTGATCCGGGTCGGCGCCTCGTCGTTCAACTACCACGACGTCTTCACCGTGAAGGGCATGCCCGGCATCAAAGTACCGTTTCCGGTGGTGATCGGCCTGGACATGGCCGGGCAGGTTGTCGAACTCGGCGAGGGCGTCGCGAACTGGAAGGCGGGCGACCGCGTCCTCGTCAACCCGCTCAACAAGGCCAAGGGCCTGATGGGCGAGATGATGGACGGCGGCATGGCTGAATACTGCCGCGTCTCCGCCGACCAACTGATCGCGATGCCCCCGGACGTGAGCTACGCCGACGCGGCGTCCCTGCCGGTGGCCTACGGCACCGCGCACCGGATGCTGATCACCCACAAGACGGTCAAGGCGGGCGACCGGGTCCTGATCCTCGGCGCCAGCGGCGGCGTTGGCACCGGATGCGTGATGCTGGCCAAGCAACTCGGCGCCGAAGTGATCGCCTGCGCCGGCAGCGCCGACAAGATGGCGCGCCTGACCGAACTCGGCGCCGACCACGTCGTCAACTACCGCGAGACCGACTTCTCGAAATGGGCGATCCAGACCTACGGCAAGCCCCAGCGTCGCACCTACGAGGGCGGCGTGGACGTGGTCATCAACTTCACCGGCGGCGACACCTGGGTGCCGTCGCTGAAGTGCCTGAAGCGAGGCGGGACCCTGCTGGTCTGCGGCGCCACCGCCGGCCACGATCCGAAGGAGGATCTCCGCTACGTCTGGAGCTTCGAACTCAAGATCGTCGGGTCCAACAGCTTCTACGACGACGACCTCTCGGCGTTGATGGACATGATCCAGGCCGGCACGCTCAAGCCGGTCGTCGACAAGGTGCTCTCCCTCGAAGAGGCCGCCGAGGGCCTTCGCATGATCCAGGACCGCGAGGTCATGGGCAAGATCGTCGTCGCTCCCTAGGACCGGATCAACAGCATGTCGGACACCTCACTCACCAAGGAACAGGTCGAGGCGCTGCTTCTGCGCGGGCCGTTCCACCAGTGGCTCGGCCTCGGCGTCGTGGCCGTCGGCGAGGGCACGATCGAACTCGCGGCCACGTGGCGTCCGGAATGGGTCGTCAACGCCGAGAAGGGCTACACGCACGGCGGCATCCTTGCGACGCTGGTCGACCTCACGGCCGACTGGGCGCTGGTGTCGAAGACCGGACGCGGCGTGCCGACGGTGGACCTGCGCGTCGACTACCATCGGGCGGCGATGCAGGGGAACCTGCGCTGCCTTGGCAAGGTCGTGAAGTTCGGCGGCCAGATCTCGGTCGCCGAGGCGCAGATCCTCGACGCCGAGGGCCGCCTGCTAGCCAGCGGGCGCGGCGTCTACATGACGGCACCGGCGAAGTGATCGTGCCGACCGGCGCCGGCGAAGGGATCGCGCTTTCTAGGGGGCGGACGGCATGAGCCGCCCCGCGAGCCGATCCGCCTATGACGGACTGGACCATGTCGTCGTCAACGCGATGCGCGACATGGACGCCGCCGCGGAGACCTTCACGGCGCTCGGCTTCCGGCTGACGCCGCGCGGGCATCACTCGCTCGGATCGATCAACCACCTGATGATGACGCGGGGGCCGTATCTCGAGCTGGTCGGTGTGCCGGAAACCGGGCTCCAGCGCCGCGACGTACTCGACTCGCCCTTCGGCCTGAACGGCCTCGTCATCGCCAGCGGCGATGCGGACGCGAGCTTCGCGCGGCTGAGCCGGACCGGGCTGCCTGTCGAGACGCCGGCGACGTTCTCCCGCCCGGTGACCGTCGCCGGGCGGACCGAAGAGGCGCGCTTCCGCACCGTTCGGTTTCCCGCCCACCTCTTCCCGGCGGGCCGGATCTACCATTGCGAGCACCTGACGCCGGACCTCGTCTGGCGACCGGAATGGTTCGCCCACCCCAACGGCTTCAACTGGATCGATCGGGTCGTCGTCACGAGCCGCGATCCCGAGGCGGAGGCCGTCCGCTACGCGGCCGCCTGCAACGCGCTCGCGCAGCCCGATGCCGACGGGTGGTCCATCCGGCTCGGGGACTTCCACCTCCACGTCGTCGCCGGCGGCGCGCCGCGCTTCTTCGAACTGGGGTTGCGCTTCGATACCCTGGAGGAGATCGAGCGCCGGGCCCGTGCCCTGCCGGGGGCCCTGTGGCTTCGCCACGACGCCGCCCGCGCAACCCTGACGCTCGCCGCCCTCGACCTTCTCGTGGCCTGCCGGAGTTCATGATGAGCCGCGCCGACGCGATCGACAACCTCGGCGCCCTCGTCGACCGCTCCGGCGATCCGGACCGGCCGGTCTTCATCGGGTTCGACGGCGAGGCGCGCGAGACCGTGATGACCCGCGCCGGCCTCGACGCGATGGCCGACGCGTTCGCCCGCGGTCTCCTGCGCGGGGGACTCGCGCGCGGCGACCGGATCGCGATCCTCGCGGCGAACCGGCCCGAGACTGTCGCCCTCGTCCTTGGAGCCATGCGGGCCGGGATCGTGCCCACACCGGTAAATCACAAGTTTCCCGCGTCGACGGTGGCGTGGGTGATCGCCGATTGCGGCGCCCGCCTCGTCGTCTGCGACGCCGCCCGGCACGCGGCCTTCGCGGGTGCCGTCCCCATCGCCGTCTTCGACCGCGACGGTCCGGATGGGCTGGCATCCTGGCTCGACCCCGGCGCGTTCGAGGCTGTTCGGCCGTGGGCCGACGAGGCGGCGCTCTGCCTCTATACCTCGGGGTCGACGGGGCGGCCCAAGGGGGTGATGTTGGGCCATGCCGCCCACCTCTGGGTGGTGCGCACGCGGATGGCGGAGGCGGACCTCCGCGCTGAGCGCCTGCTCATCGCCGCGCCGCTCTACCACATGAACGCGCTGGCCCTTGCGCTCCTGGTCTGCGCCTCGGGATCGAGCGCGGTGCTGCTCCCGCAATTCGACGCGAAGCGCTACATCGCGGCGGTCGGGCGATACGGCTGCACCTGGCTCACCGCCGTGCCGCCGATGATCGCGATGATGCTGCGCGAGGCGGGCGCCCTGGCCGAAGCCGACCTCTCGGGGGTCCGCACCCTGCGCATGGGCTCTGCGCCGGTGAACGAGACCCTCATGGACCAGACCCGGACGCTGCTTCCGAACGCCCGGATCATCAACGCCTACGGCACGACCGAGGGCGGTCCGATCGTCTTTTCCGGCCATCCCTCGGGCCTTCCCATCCCGGTCGGCTCGGTCGGCCACCCGCATCCCCAGGTGCCCGTCCGCCTGGTCGGGCCGGAGGCGCCGGACCTCGGCGTGCTGCAGTTGAAGAGTCCGGCGATCATGCTCGGCTACCACCACCGCCCGGACACCCCTTCCCCGATCACGTCCGACGGCTACTACGACACCGGCGACGTGTTCCGCCGCGATGCGGACGGATTCTACTTCTTCGTCGGCCGTGCCGACGACATGTTCGTCTCGGGCGGCGAAAACATCTTCCCCGGGGAGGTCGAGACGGTGATCGAGACGCATCCGGACGTGCTCCAGGCCTGCGTCGTGCCGGTGGAGGACGCGATCAAGGGGACGAAGCCCGTCGCCTTCGTGGTGCGCCGCCCGGGCGCGGCCGTCACCGAGGCGGAGGTCAAGAGCCACGTGCTCGCCCACGCCCCAGCCTACCAGCACCCGCGCCGGGTCTGGTTCCTCCAGGGTATGCCCCTCGCCGCGACGGGCAAGATCGACCGCAAGGCGCTCCTCTCGCAGGCCGAGGCGGATCTGCGCAAGGCGGATCTGCGCGGCTCTGATGCGACCGGCTCATGAGCCGTCCGACCGATAGGGACCGACCCTGGGTCTCCCAGGCGATCCGGCGGATCGAGGCCGACATCAACCGCTCGGCGGACACGCACCTGATCCGGCTGCCCCTTCCGCACGCCCCCGGGATCGAGCTCTATCTCAAGGACGAGTCGAGCCATCCCACCGGCAGCCTGAAGCACCGCCTCGCCCGCTCGCTGTTCCTCTACGCCCTGTGCAACGGCTGGATCGGCCCCGAGACGACGATCGTCGAGTCCTCCAGCGGCTCGACGGCCATCTCGGAAGCGTATTTCGCACGTCTGCTCGGGCTGCGCTTCTTCGCGGTAATGCCGCGCTCGACCTCGGCCGAGAAGGTCGCCACGATCGCCTTCCACGGCGGAGAACCACACCTCATCGACGGCGGGAACGTCAGCGACGCTGCCCAATCGCTCGCCGGCGAGATCGGCGGCCATTACATGGACCAGTTCACCTTCGCCGAACGGGCGACGGACTGGCGCGGCAACAACAACATCGCCGAATCGATCTTCGCGCAGATGGCCCTGGAGGACGCCCCGGTCCCGGCCTGGATCGTCTGCGGCGCCGGCACCGGCGGTACGTCCGCGACCCTCGGCCGGTACATCCGCTACCGCACCTACCCGACGCGCCTGTGCGTCGCTGACCCGGACGGCTCGGTGTTTCACCGCCATCACGCCGACCGGACGGTCCAGGGCGTTCCCGCCTGCGGCAGCGTCATCGAGGGCGTCGGCCGGGCGCGGGTCGAGCCGTCCTTCATCCCTGACCTGATCGACCGCATGATCGCGGTGCCCGACGCGGCCAGCATCGCCGCGGCCCGGATGACGAGTGCCCGCCTCGGCCGACCCTGCGGCGGCTCAACGGGCACGAACGTTTGGGCTTGCCTGCATCTCGTCGAGGAGATGCGCGCGCGCGGCGAAACCGGATCGGTCGTCACTTTGCTCTGCGATTCCGGGGAGCGCTATCGCTCGACGCTCTACGACGACGGCTGGCTCGCCGCCCGGGGTATCGATCTGACGGAAGCCGAGACGCGCCTGGCCGCCTTGTTCGGGACCCTGGCATGACGGTGCCGCCTGCCCCGCAGCCTACAGTCGACGCCCCGAAACGCCACGCTGCCGGGTTCCCCCGATCCACCACGCGCCGGCGAACCCGAATGGAGACGACGCAATGGCCCACGCACTGTCTTCTGGCACCAACGGTCCCGTCGCGGGCCACGGGGCGAACCAGCCTGATCTTGACCGCCCCGAGATCCGCGAGGCCAGGGCCGACCTGGCCGCCTGCTTCCGCATGGCGGCCCGTCATGGGCTCGAGGAGGGCATCTGCAACCATTTCTCCGCCCTGGTGCCGGGTTACGACGATCTCTTCCTCGTCAACCCCTACGGCTACGCCTTCTCGGAGATGACCGCGTCCAAGCTCCTGGTCTGCGACCTCCACGGCACCGTCGTCGCGGGCGAGGGGCAGCCCGAGGCGACGGCGTTCTTCATCCACGCCCGGATCCACGCTCGCATCCCGCGGGCGCGCGTCGCCTTCCACACGCATATGCCCTACGCCACCGCCCTCTCGATGACGGAGGGCGAGCCGCTGATCTTCGCCGGCCAGACCGCGCTCAAGTTCTACGGCCGCACCGCGGTCGACCGCCACTACAACGGGCTCGCTCTCGACACCCGAGAGGGCGACCGCATCGCCGACGCCGTGGGCGAGGCCGACATCGTCTTCATGAAGCATCACGGGGTGATGGTCTTGGGACCCACCATCGCCGAGGTCTGGGACGACCTCTACTATCTCGAACGGGCGGCCGAGGTGCAGACCCTGGCCCTCTCCACCGGGCGGCAAGTCCTCCCCGTGGAACCCGCGATCGCCGAAGCCGCGTACCGCCAGATGCGCGCCGGCGATCCCGAATCTGCCCGTCTGCATCTTGCCGCGATCCGAAGGACCCTGGATCGCGAGGAGCCGGCATACCGGGATTGAGGCGACGGACGTAAACGACGGAACGGGCGACCTGATCGCCAATCCGCATGTTCGCGACGCCTACCTCGGTGGCTGACCCGGAACGGCCCGTGCGGATGCACCTCGGTCCTCTCCACCTTAGCGATGAGGCCGCACCGATACCGATCCTCGTGAAAGGGCGACATCTGATCCTCATGCGGGACGGCGAAAGGCTCGTCGCGGCGGAGCGGGCCTGCCCTCACGAAGGCGCCGACTTGTCGCTCGGACGCTGCGCGGCGGGCCGGATCCATTGTCCGAGGCACCTAGCCTCCTTCGACCTCGCATCAGGAGCGGTCTCGCCGGGCTGGTCCTTCCGTGCGCTTCGCCTTTACCGCGTGATCCGAGCGAATGATGGTCTCTGAACCACTATGGACTAGACCCGCGTGAAGCACTTCCTGCGCGGCCTGGAGCAGGTCGCCGTGTCCCGTTCGGACCGCACATGCTTCGCGCGACGCCTAACGCTCTGCGGACGGCGCGCAGCCGAAGCTGGTTCGATAGCTGCGGGAGAAGTGGGCGATACTCGAAAACCCGCAAGCCGTCGCGATTTCGCCGATCCTGAGCGGGCTCTGGCGAAGCAGACGCCGGGCGTGGGCGAGGCGGATCGCCTTGTACTGCGCCGAGAAGCTGAGGCCGCACTTCTCCCGGACCAACCGATCGAGATGGCGCTCGCTGAGTCCGGCGAGACCGGCCATCGCGCGCCGGCTGAGCGGTGCCTCGACGGTCGTCTCCATGGTCTCGAGGACGGTCAGCAGGGCGGGGTGATGGACCGCGTAGCGCTCGGCCGTGGACGCTCGCTGCGGATCGGCCGCGGCGCCGATTGCCGTGTGGAGAAACCAGTCCGAGACGCGCCGCGCGAACGCCTCGCCCATGCGCCCGGCGATCAGGGTATGGATCATGTCCAGGGGGGCGACGCCGCCGCCGCAGGTGAGACGGTCCGGATCGGTGACATAACGTGCGTGCGCGAGGCGCGAAGTCGGGAACGCTTCGACCGTAGCGCCGGCATATTCCCAGTGGACTGTGAAGGGACGATCCGAAAGGAGCCCGGCTGCGGCCATCACGTAAGGGCCGCCGGAGATCCCTCCGATGCGCACGCCGAACCGGGCCAGACGCCGCAGCACGGCGTGGATGACGGGTCGGTCCCACGCGGTCGGTTCTCCGCCGGCGCAGACGAAGACGGTATGGAGACGCCCGTGCTCGCGGGGCAGCCCCTCCGTCGGCACTTCCGCCCCGGAGGAGGATGCGATCCGGCCCTCTCCCGTCTCTCCGAAGTAGCGCAGCCGGTAGAGGTCGCGGCCGGCGAGTTGATTGGCGGCCCGGAACGGTTCGCATGCTGAGGCGAACGACAGAAGCGCGAAGCCGGGAAGCAGAAGGAAGCCGATTTCCTGGGTACGGTCCCCCGATGCCGCGACTCCCACACCCGCCGTTTTCTCCGCACCCTGTCCCATAGGCACAAAAAACCGTCTCTTGACGACAAGCGCAACGGCGAAGGTCGATCATGCTGGCCACCATTCGCCGTTTTCGCCGAGGGACGCACGCCAAATGCCCGGTTCCGTCGTCCCCACGCTGCATCCGTCTCCGACACGGGCTGCGCGCCGTTGCGGGTTCCCGCAGCAGGAAGCCGCCTGATGGCCGGACGGGTCGACGTCGCCGCGCTGGGCCTCGGCGCGATGGGAAGCGCGGCCCTCTATCAATTGGCGCGAAGGGGCGCCTCCGTGATCGGCCTCGATCGCTTCGCACCGCCCCATACCCTCGGGTCGAGCCACGGCGAGACGCGGATCACCCGCCAGGCCGTCGGCGAGGGGAGCGACTACGTCCCCTTCGTCATCGCCTCCCATCGCATCTGGCGCGAGCTCGAGGCGGAGACCGGGGAGCCCCTCCTGAACGCCTGCGGCGCCCTCGTCATGGCTCCCGGCGACGGCGTCTCTTCTCACCACGGCAAGCCGGATTTCGTCGGCCGCTCGGTAAGTGCGGCACGCAGGTTCGGGATCGCGTACGAGGTGCTCGACGGTGCGGCTGTCGCCCGTCGCTTTCCGCTATTCCTGAACCTCGCCGGCGACGAGAAGGCCTATTACGAGCCCGGCGGCGGCTACGTCTTCCCCGAGCGATGCGTTGCCGCGCAGTTGCGGCGCGCGGGCGAACGGGGCGCCGAGATCCGGACGGGGTGCGAAGTCCTGGCCCTGCACCAGGACGCGGCCGGCGTGCATGTCAAGACGGCCGACGGCAGCATCCTCGCGGACCGCGCCGTCGTCAGCGCCGGCGCGTGGACCGCTTCGCTCCTCGGCCGCCCGTTCGACAGGCTGCTCACGGTCCGGCGCCAGCTCCTGCACTGGTACGCCGTCGACGATGTCTCGGCCTACGGACCCCGGGCTCCGGTCTTCATCTGGATGTACGGTACCGGTGACACCGACTACCTTTACGGCTTCCCGCCGATGCCAGGCGTCCGTTCGATCAAGGTCGCGACCGAGCAGTATGAGACCCCGTTTCATAATGGGCAGAACAGCTTAGCTATTGGGTGAGCGGCGAGCATCGCGGGCGTTGGGAGAGTGTCTGACGCTCACCCAGGAACCCCGATGTGGACGCCCGCCGCCCGCGCCGAGCTTGCGCGCGAGAGC
>NZ_JAKSXU010000179.1:0-317 GCF_022829325.1 Methylobacterium sp. J-092
GGCGTGCTCGCCTTCGGCGGCAGCCGCGGCAACGACGGCTTCACCGGCGGTGGCCAGGTCGGCTACAACTACCAGTTCACCCCGGGCTCGGGCGTCGTGATCGGCATCGAGGCCGACGCGCAGTACGTCGACTTCGGCCAGAACCGCAACCGCTTCTCGGCCACCCCCGGCGTCGTCGGCGGCGGCATCCTGCCCGGCAACCTGATCTACAACCCGTCGGGCCTCTCCAGCCTCGACTACTTCGGCACCGTGCGCGGTCGCCTCGGCTACGCCTTCGACCGCACCCTCGTGTACGGCACCGGCGGCTTCGCCTACGG
>NZ_JAKSXU010000183.1:0-315 GCF_022829325.1 Methylobacterium sp. J-092
GGGCCTTCGGTTTGCTTGGCTGGACGGCTGCTCGAAGGGCCGCGTCGAGCTAGAGAAAGCGACGGGGACCGAGGCGGCAACCCGGATCCCATAGCTACAGCTGAACGTCGTCTGCCCGCCACATGGACCGCGTAGGCTGTCCGCGTGAGGCACTCCCGCCTCACTCTCATTCCTACCCGAGTCGCGCTCAGCCCCCCCGGCATCCGCCGCGCGGGGCTTTTTCGTTTCGGCGGCTCAGGCCGGCGGAAGGCGGCGAGCCTCGTTATACCGCTCATGCGCGGTACGGGTCTTGAACAGATCGTACTGCGTCTTAAC
>NZ_JAKSXU010000100.1:0-3337 GCF_022829325.1 Methylobacterium sp. J-092
CAGGTCCTCGCGCTGCAGGAGCAGGAACACCACGACGACCAGCACGATGCCGACCGTGGTCAGCGGCTCGAAGATCGGACCGAGCACCTTCTCGGCGAGTGCGAGGGGGGAGATCTCCGGGTCCTGGACGCGGACCAACTGCGCCTTGGGCGTATCGCCTGCGGCCCCCGTCGCGGCCGTGGTTCCCGACGCGTCCGCCTTCTGCGTCGCGTCGTGGACCTCGTGGCTGAACTTCTGGATGACCTTGTTGGCCTCGCCGAGCCAGCCCTGCTGCAGCCCCGCGAACTTCTTCGAGACCGTGGCCTGGTACTGCGGAAGGTTGCCGGCGAGCCCCGCCACCTGCGTGCCGATGAGCGCACCGATGCCGCCGATGACGCCGAGCGCCAGCAAGACGGCGACGATAACAGAGGGGACACGCCCGAGCTTGATCCGCCGCAGCAGATTCACAACCGGCGCCAGCACAAAGCTCAGGAGGACTGCCAGAACGAGGGGGATGAACACCTCGCGGCCGAAGTACAGTGCCGCAATCATGACCACGCCGACGGCCAGCGTCAGCAGGCCGCGCAGGCCCGGCACCAGTGGTGGCGGCACCTGGGCGGCCGGACGCAGTGCTACGGCATCATCGTTCGGCATACGCCATCCCTCGGCACGCCCGTTCCGTACGGCGCACCGCCCGATAACGTCGCCCGGAGCGATTGGTCCCGGGAATCCCGTATCCCTTGCGGGCGATCGTCCGGTGCCTGGGTGGGGACACCTCTCATCCGGCGTGTTACGCTCCCGACCTTGGCCCGACGTCGTCGTACGCGAGGTCATCCCCGGGGGGCGATCATGAAGGCCAAGGCCACCCCTTCGGCATCGTCGCGTAAGGTCCGACGCCCGCCCGGTCGCGATCCCGAACCGTCGACGGTACGGACGGAGGGCGGCCACGGCCGTGAGCAGGGACCAGTCGCCACCGACGCCAACCGCTCCGAGCTCCGTCAACTCGTCGCCGGGATGAGCGAGGGCGTGATCCTCGTCGAGCCGGACCAACGCATCGCATGGGCTAACGACGCGGCCCTGGCGATGCACGGCGTTGCGAGCCTCGACGACCTAGGTTCCACGGTGGATGTCTACCGGGCACGCTTCAGCTTGCGCTACCGCAACAACCAGGCGCCCGGTCGCTATCCCATCGAACGCGTCGTCGATGGCGAGACCTTCCGGGACGTGGTCGTCGAGGTCCGGCATGCCGACCGTCCGGGCGTCGACTTCGTGCATTCCCTGCGCAGCCTGGTCGTCACCGATACGGGCGGCCGCCCGACCTTCCTCGCCCTGATCATCAAGGACATCTCGGCACAGTTCGAGGCCGAGGAGCGGTTCGAGAGCGCCTTCAACGCCAACCCGGCCCCGGCCGTGATCGTGCGCCTGTCCGACCTGCGCCTGGTCCGCGTGAACGCCGGGTTCCTAGAGATCACCGGATACGCCCGCGACAAGGTCCTTGGGCGAAGCGTGTACGAGGTCGACCTCCTTGCCGAGGCGCATGGCCGCGAGAAGGCGCTCGAACACCTCAACGCGGGCGAGCCGATCCCGCACCGGGAGGCACTCCTGAAGCGCCCGGGCGGCGGGACGCACGCGGTCATCGTCGCGGGCCAGCCCATTGAGATGGGCGACGTCGCCTGCATGCTGTTCACCTTCGCCGATCTCGAACCGCGCCGAATGGCGGAGACGGCGCTGCGCCACAGCGAGGAGCGCTTCGCCAAGGCGTTCAGGCTCACCCCGGTCCCGACCGTGCTGACCCGGGCCTGCGACCACACCGTCACCGCCGTCAACGAGGCGTTCGTCCGGGTGTTCGGGCGTGGCGAGAAGGAAACCATGGGGCGGACGGTCGCGGAGACCCGGCTTTGGGTCGACGACGCCGCGCGCGAACGCTTCGAGACGGCCTTGGCGCGGGAAGGGTCGGCGCTCGGCGTCGAGACCTGCGTGCGCGACGGGAGCGGGACGGCCCTCGATTGCCTGGTCTCGGCCGAGCGCATCGTGATCAACGGGCAGGACGCCGTGTTGGCGGTCCTGCAGGACATCACCGAACGTAAGCGGTCCGAACGCGAGCTGTACTCGGCCATCGAAACGGTGATGACCGACGCCTCGTGGTTCAGCCGCGGCCTGGTCGAGAAGCTCTCGGTCCTGCGCAATCCCGGCGAGGCAGGGAAGCCGGTGATGCCGGACCTTACCGCCCGCGAGCGTCAGGTGCTCGACCTGATCTGTCGGGGAGTGAGCGACAAGGCCATCGGCCAGGCCCTCGCATTATCAGGCAGCACGGTGCGCAACCACGCCGCCGCGCTCTACCGGAAGATCGGCGTCAACCGCCGCACCCAAGCCGTGCTCTGGGGACGCGACCACGGCTTCCCGGCAGCCTGACCGGTACATAAAACATCCGAACCGGTACGTTTCGACGATTTGTACGGGCCGCGTCGCACGCCACCTCAACCTACGACGCAGCCTGGGCGTCGATCAGGGACCGAATGGCGAAGGAACCCAAGCAGACGCTCGAACAGGTCAAAGCCTCGGTGCGGGACGCGTTGAGGAAGCTAACCGGAGACCCGGGACCTGACGCCGGGCTGGAACCGCTCGAAGAGAAGAACAAAGCCGCAAAAGACCCAAGGCCAAAATTAGCTGGCCGCTGAATTGCCCGCAATTCATTTCGCCGTAACCGAAGTCCCCGTCGGGAGTGATCCGGACGAACTATGTTAATCGGCGGAACATCGCGGTCCCGAGGCGCTTGTCGCGTATCGGGACCGTCCGCCGAACGGACGACGACCGGCCGGTTCAACGACGTGCAACCGTCGTTCCACGACCGCGAAGCCCGAGAGACACCCAAACCCCGAAACGTCCCCGCGTGGCCTCGGCACCGCCCGACCCCGCATGCCCGGAGACCACCCATGTCCCTCCTCGCCTGGATCGTCCTCGGCCTGATCGCCGGCTTCATCGGCAGCAAGATCGTTAACAACACCGGCCAGGGCCTGCTCGTCGACATCCTGCTCGGCGTCGTCGGCGCCGTCGTCGGCGGCTTCCTGTTCAACCAGTTCGGCCAGCCCGGGGTGTCCGGAGTGAACCTCTACAGTCTGCTCGTCGCCGTCGTCGGCGCGGTGGTGGTGCTGTGGCTCTACCACGCCCTGATGGGCCGCCGCCGGGTCCTCTGAGCCGGCATACCCCGCTTCCGCCAACCCTCGGCCGAAGACCGACCCGACCACTCCCGACGAAAGAGTTTCCACGATGGCGTTGTCCCCCGATACCACCCGTCCGGCCTACGACCGCGACCTACCGACCACCAGCCTCGCCACCCCGGCCGAGGACATGCGCACGA
>NZ_JAKSXU010000190.1:0-873 GCF_022829325.1 Methylobacterium sp. J-092
TTGGCCTTTGCGACCCCAGCAGTAGCCGGCTTGCGCCAGGCGGCCGCTCAGACGGTCGCGGAGACGGCATTGCTCTCGGGCGACGTCAGCATCTCCTGAGCCCTCACACGCCTGCGAGGCCTTACTTTCAGCCGTCAGCAACTCCGGGACGGTCGGCATCTGCTGCTGTGCGCTGGCACCTCCGGCCGTGGCGACGAGAGCAAGGGCGGTAAGGGCTATGCGCATCCCGGCAGGATAGCAGCCGCAGGGTAGGTGTCGAGCTGAACGCCTTCATGAGCGGTCGCCCCTGGATGGAAGTCCTGAGCGGAGCGATCGCCGTGCTGGTGCCGGTGGCGGTCCTGCGGGGCCTCGCAGCCTCGCGCGATCCTCCACCGGACGGATGACGTGTCCGGGCCTGCGCCCTAGGTACCCGCCCTCACAGAGACCGCTTTGCCCCGCCGGCATCCGCTGCGCGGGGCTTTTTCGTCATCCATTAACCAGCTCACGCTACGACCCGGCCATCGAAGGGGTTCCTCTGGCCCTGACATCACCTCAGCCCGCCCGGTTGCCGCCGTGGTGGGCTTTTTCGTGCCTGCCGCCTACCGCACAGCCTGCCAGGCCGGCACGCCAACGGGATGCCCCAGACGGTCCCGCCGAAAGGTCTGGTTGCCGTACCGGATCTAGGTGTCGCCGGTAGCCTCAACACAGAGGGCCTTGATCAAAGGGCAGCCCTAGTAGTCGACGCGGACCACGCCGCGGGGCGGTTAAAGGACGAACAGGCTGGTTGCCATCCAGCCGAGGGCGATGCCGTCCTCTCCGAACCAATCGAGGAATCCGATCTCCGCCTCGCGTACCAGCCGGTCCGATGGCTGGCTCTCCGCTGGCGCCATGCCC
>NZ_JAKSXU010000197.1:0-70417 GCF_022829325.1 Methylobacterium sp. J-092
GGGTCGACCGCGCACTCGGCCGGGTAGCCCTGGCAGAAGGCGACCCAGGCGAGGATCGGCTTGGCGGCGCCGACCGACGCGGCGGCGATGGTGGGGGCGGGCAGCGAGGCCAGGGTCTGCGCCGCGACCGGGGCGACGGCGGGGGCGAGAAGTGCGAACAGTCCGAGGCCGAGCGCCCGGATCACCGTCCCCTTGCTGCTGAACACCCGGCCCATCGCCACAACCCTCCGTCGATGGAGGCAGGATGGGGCCGCTCGCCCTCCGCGGCGCTGAAGCCGATCCGCGCAATTTTATCGATTCCCCGGTGCGACCGGACCGGCTCGCAACAGCCCGAACTGGACGCTGTGGCGACGCCGCGGATTGTCGGCATCGGGTTGAGGATCGGGAAACCTTGTGCCGCCGGATCGCGACCGCCCGATGTCGCAGCCGCACGCCGATGGGGAATCGGAGCGAACGCCGCGGGCGTGAGTCGGCCCCTCGCAGCGCTGGCCGCTGGCGGATCGGGTCGGCGGCGCGCCTGCGATGACGGCATCGCTCGGGATCGGCCGATCACGCGACGCGAGGCGCGCGCCGGTCGCCTGCGATGGCGGCTGTCCGAGGTCTCGGGCGCGCGGCGTCTACAGCGTCATGCCGTCGTGGAAGCGATCGGGGGAGAGCGGCAGCATGAACTGGACGCCGAAGCCGCCCTCGAAGTAGCGCACGAGCTTCCCCGGCGTGCTGCCGATCGTGACAGTCGCGCCGAGCGGGGGAACGTTCAGGCTGGCCAGGGCCACGCCCGACATCGAGATGTCGATGACCCGCGCCTTGATCTCGCGCCCGCTCTCCAGACGCACGATCACCGCCGGCTGCTTGGGCACGACGCGCTCGTGGGTCCGGCCTTCCGGCAGGCCGAGGATCTCGCGGTTGGCGAGCCAAGTGAGCTGCGAGGCGATCTTGTCGCGCTTGCGCGGCGTCGCCGAAAGCTGCACGGCGAATCCCCCCGGCGGATGCCGGGCGATGACGCCCTCGATCCGGCCGATATGCTCGAGGTATAGCACCACGCGCTCGCCGAGCTCGCCCACGACCGCGCAGGTCAGGCGGACCCCGCCGGGCGACATGTCGACGGTCTGGCACGGGTATTCGCGGCGATCCGACAGCATGTAGCGACCGAGCAGCGCCACCGGCACGCGCTGGTGGCGGCGCAGATCGGAGGCCTGCGCGAGGCGCAGCGTGGTAGTTCCCACTGGTGTCTGCGCCGTGTTCATTCCGAAGCCGGCTTGATCCGTTGGTGATCGGACTCAAAACCTAACGCGGTCTCGTTACGAAACCCTTTTTTCGGATGACGCAATCTCAGGTCAGATTCGGCCGCCGCGGTGGACCAGGAGATGGCCGCGACGGAAGGGGCTGCCGTCGTTGGCCGGCGGGGGGAGGGCACCGAACGAGCCGGCCTCCGAGGCGAGGATCGCGAGGCCGGCATCGCCGTCGGCCGAATCACCCCGAAACAGGCCGGCCTCGGGCCGGTTCAGCACCCGGAGTGAGAGCGTGTCGAGGCGGACGAGCGGCCGCAGGCCGAGCCAGGCCGGCGGGCTCACCGGGCTCAGGGTGCCGAGCGCCCGCGCCTGGGTGCGCCCGCGGTGGCGCAGCGGCAGGAGCAGGAACTCGAGGTCGATCGCCTCGCCGGCGCTGTTGGTGCCGCGCAGCCCCGCGACGACGCCGAGCGCGTCGTGCGCCACGATCTCGACCATCCGCCAGGGGTCGGCGGGCGCCGTGCCCCAGAGATCGGACAGGTGCGAGGCGCGCAGCTCCCGCCCGAACAGGGCGCAGACCCGGGTGCCGGCGAGCCGGAGGGTCGCGGTCCGGTGCGGCATGTCGATCTCGAGGATCAGGCTGTCGGCCAACAGGTGGCGGATCTCTCCCGGCTCGATTTCGGCGCGCTCCGGCGCACAGCGCTGGCCGCGGATCCGATCCCAGTAGCTGTGGAGCATGCGGCTCGTCGGATGCTTCATGAGTGTCCCGGAACGATGCACGGCGGCGTGACGATGGGTGCCGCTTCGGAACACCTGCGATCAGGCGCGATGCATCCGGCGGCAGTTCGAGACCCACGGCGCACAGCCTATGCCCCCGGCCGCGGCCAAGCTCGCGCAACCCTTCGTTAAGGTTAAGAAGAGGTTGACGTTGCGTGACGCGCGCCGCCGCACGACAGTGATCACGACAGCGTGACGGCTCGGGTTCGCCCCGCGCCGGCCACGCCTCCGGGTCGCCTTTGCGAGGGGCACGGAGGGATCGGGCGCTCGGCGCCCCGCCGTCTCCTGGTCCGGACGGCGCCCGAACCCGATGCGGGCTCGGAGATCCATCGCTTCAGGGAGGGGGTCCATCACCGGGCCGCCTCCCTTTTTTTGTTCGCCGACCGGCATTCCGGCCGCCGCCGTCGCCGCAGGCCCTTGCCCCGCGGGCCGCCGCGCCGACATGTGGCGCCATGGATGCCTCGCCCGATCTGCCGCGCCAGGGCCGCGTGCCCGTCTTCAACATGCCGGGCGTGGTCACCGTCTCGATCGGCCTCCTGCTCGCGATCCACGCGGTCCGCGAGATCCTGCTGCCGGACAGCTGGGACATCCGCCTGGTCCTCGACCTCGCGCTGGTGCCGTCCCGCTGGACGACGTGGCTCGACCCGGCCCAGGCCGACGCGGTGATGCGGGCGGCGAGCGAGGTCGGCGACGCCCAGTTCGCGGCCGCGCGCGAGGCCTTCGCCCGCTACGTGCTGACCGATCCCGGCCCGTACCTGTGGAGCTTCGCGACCTACGGCCTGCTGCACGGCTCTTGGATGCACGTGATCTTCAACACCGTCTGGCTCGCCGCCTTCGGCTCGCCGGTGGCGCGGCGCTGCGGTGCCTGGCGCTACGGCCTGATCGGGCTCGCCGGGACGGTCGCCGGCGGCGCGCTGCACGTGGCGATCGACCCGTTGAGCACCGCGCCGCTGATCGGCGCCTCGGCCGGCGTGTCGGCGCTGATGGCGGCCGCCGCCCGCTTCGTGTTCCAGCCGCCGCTGCCGGGCTACGGCACCCAGCCCTGGCAGCTGCCGCCCCGGCGGCCGGTCGAGACGGTGCCGGAACTCCTGCGCAACCGCACCGCGGTGACCTTCCTGGTGATCTGGATGGCGACGAACCTGCTGTTCGGCCTGATCAGCCTGCCGCTCGGCGCCGAGAGCGCCGCCGTCGCGTGGGACGCGCATCTGGGCGGCTTCGTCGTCGGCTTCCTGATGTTTCCGTTCGTCGATCCGCGGGAACCGGTCGCGCAATAGTCCGGGTGCGGGCGGGCACGACTGTTCCGCCGCCGGTCTCGGTCGGCGAGATCAGCATTGGCGTAGCGAACGGACCCCCGAGACGGTCGTGCCCGGCCTTGCCATGACGCGGCATCCGCCACACACTCGCGCGGAGCGCAGGCGCGATCCGGGATCAACCCGGGCACGTCGCGGTCGGCGCGCACCGTGGCTGACGGCGCGCGCGGCTTCACCTCCTGGGAGGGATCTTCATGACCATCGCACGCATCCTCGCCGAGAAGGGCGGGGACATCGTCACCATCACCCCCGAGCGGACCCTCGACGAGGCGATCCACCTGCTGGCCGAGAAGCGGATCGGCGCCCTCGTGGTCACCCACGGCGACGGGTCGGTCGCCGGCATCATCTCCGAGCGCGACATCATGCGGGCGCTGGCCAAGCTCGGCGGCGGCGCCTTCGATGCGCCGGTCTCCGCGCACATGACCGCCGAGGTCGTCACCTGCAAGCGCGCCACGACGGTGGAGGACGTGATGCAGCTGATGACCGACGGGCGCTTCCGCCACGTCCCGGTCTGCGAGGACGGCTGCCTGGTCGGCCTCATCTCCATCGGCGACGTGGTCAAGCGCCGGATCGCGGCGGTCGAGGCCGAGCATCAGGCGATGCGCGACTACATCACGATGGCCTGAGGCCGGATCGGGCCGCGCTCATCCGCGAGCGGGGTCGAGGGTGAAGTGCCAGAGGTCGGCATCGGCCGCGTCCTTCAGCGTCACCGTCATCTGCTCCGTCCGCCCGTCGACGGCGACGTGGCCGAAGAACTGGTAGCCCGCCGCCGGCGACAGGTTCACCTGTCCCTCCGGCGGCGCCTTCACGAAGCGCAGCTGCGGCCCGAACGTGTCGTCGAGCTTGTTCGGGCCGAACGTGCCCGCGTGCAGCGGGCCGGAGACGAACTCCCAGAACGGCTCGAACTCCTGGAAGCGGGCCTTGTTCGGATCGTAATGGTGCGCCGCCGTGTAATGCACGTCGGCCGTGAGCCACACCGTGTTGCGGATGTTCGCCGTCTTGATGAACCGCAGCAGGTCGGCGATCTCGAGCTCGCGCCCGAGCGGCGGCCCGTCGCCCTGCGCCACCGCCTCCGACCCGAAGCTCCGCTCGGGATCGTAGGTGACGACGAGCCCCAGCGGCATGTCGGCAGCGATCACCTTCCAGGTCGCACGAGACTCCGCCAGCGCTCGCTTGAGCCAGGCGAGCTGCACCGGCCCGAGGAAGTACGAGTCCGGACCGTAGCGGGTCTCGCGGTTCTCGCCGTTCGGCCCGCGATACGAGCGCATGTCGAGCATGAACACGTCGACGAGGGGGCCGTAGGCGATCTTGCGGTAGACGCGGCCGGGCTCGGCCGGCTCAAAGCGCATCGGCATGTATTCGTGGAAGGCGCGGGACGCCCGCACCTCGAGGGCCCGCACGTTCGGGTCGGCGTACTTCTTCCTGAGGTGCTCGGCGCGGGTCAGCGGCTCGCCGGGCCACCAGTTGTTGGTGACCTCGTGGTCGTCCCACTGCGCCAGGATCGGCACGGCCGCGTTCATCGCCAGCACGTTCGAGTCCGTCAGGTTGTACTTGTAGCGGCCGCGGAACTCGGCGAGCGTCTCGGCCGGCTTCGCCACCGCCTCGGTGACGCGGTTGCGCCAGAGGGTGCCGTCCGGCAGCGTCACCTCGGCTGCGATCGGCCCGTCGGCGTAGATCGTGTCGCCGGAATGCAGGAAGAAGTCCGGGCGGTTGCCCAACATCGCTTTGTAGATCGTCATGCCGCCGCGGGCCTCGTCGATGCCCCAGCCCTGGCCCGCCGTGTCGCCGGACCAGCAGAACGAGACCGAGCGACGGTCGGCCGGCGCGGTGCGGAAACGGCCGACCTGGGCCGGCCCGCGGATCGTCGGGGCGGCCAGGTCTTCCAGACGGATCCGGTAGAGGATGTCCTGCCCCGGCGGCAGATCGGTGAGCGCGACCTTCACGGTGCCGTCGGTTTCCGGCAGCGCGTCGGCGACCGTGCCGCCGCGGATCTCGGAAAAGCTCTCGGTGGTGGACCATTCGACGATCGCGCGGCACGGCCGGTCGGCACGCGCCCAGACGATCGCGGAGTCGGAGCCGACGTCGCCCGATTGCAGCCCGTGGGTGAGGATCGGCCGGTCGGCGGCGCGGCTGAAGCCCGGCCTGGCGAGGCCGGAGGCGAGCCCGACGAGCCCGGCCCCGCCGGTCAGCAGGAGTTGGCGGCGGCTGGACACCATCGGGTCGGCTCCTCGCGGCGGGCGGGCACGGTGCCGATCCCCGACGTGAGGCCGCATCGCAGGCCGAGACGACAGTTGCGTGACGTATCAGGCCCGCGCGGCCGCGGCCTGCACCATCGCCCGGATGCGGGGCAGGGCGGCCCGCGTCGCCGCATGGCCGGCGGCGATCCCCTCGGCCGCCCGGTGGAACTCGAACTGGCCCATGGCGGCGAGATCGGGCCCGATCGCGCAATCGGGCGGGTCCCGCTCGAGGCGCGCGCGGGAGATGCGGTCCTGCGTGATGTTGAACGCGTCGAACATCACCCGGCCGATGCCGGGCCCGGACGGCGCGACCCGGCGGTTGCGCAGGCCGGCGAGCAGGTTCCAGCGGCGTGCGCCGACGGCGGTGACGACCTGCTCGACCGGATCGACCGCCTCGGGCTCGATCACGCCGCCCCGCAGCCGCGGATCGCAGGCGAGGCTCACGCCGATGACGAGGTCGGCGCCCATCGCGCGGGCCAACGTCACCGGCACCGGGTTGACCAGCGTCCCGTCCATCAGCAGGCGCCCGTCGCGCTCCACCGGCGCGAACAGCCCGGGCAGCGCGTAGGAGGCGCGCAAGGCTTCGATCAGCGACCCGCGGGTGAGCCAGACCTCATGCCCGGTGCCGAGCTCGGTGGCAACCGAGGCGAAACCCACGGGCAGGTCGTCGACAAGACGGTCGCCGAGGTCGCGCACCAGCCGCCGGCGCAGGCGGTCGCCGCCGATCAGGCCGGAGCCCGACAGGCGCGGGTCGAGAAGGCCGAGCACCCGGCGGCGGGTGAGGGAGAGCGCGAACTCGGCCAGCGCGTCGAGCTTGCCCGCCGCGAAGCAGCCGCCGACCACGGCGCCGATCGAGCAGCCGGCGACGACCGCCGGATGGATGCCGGCCTCGTCGAGGGCGCGGATCACGCCGATATGCGCCCAGCCCCGGGCCGCACCGCCGCCGAGCGCCAGCCCGATCCGCGGTTCCCAGGGCGCCGCGTCACGGGTCGGCTCGACGGTTCCGGGGGCGATCGCGGCGGGTGCGGCGTGCCGCAGCAGGGCGTGCGCGCCGCTCATGCGCCGGCGGGATGCAGAACCGCGCGGCCGTCGGGATCGAGGGTGACGCCGCGGTAGAAGCACGCCCGGCGCCCGGTGTGGCAGCAGCCGCCGTCGCCGCCGACCGCGACGGTGATCAGCAGCGCGTCCTGGTCGCAATCGGTGCGCATCTCGACGACGCGCTGGATCTGCCCCGAGGTCGCGCCCTTGTGCCAGAGCTCGCGGCGCGAGCGCGACCAGTACCAGGCCTCGCCGGTCTCCAGCGTGCGCTGCAGGGATTCGGCGTTCATGTGCGCCAGCATCAGCACGCGGCCGTCCTGCGCGTCGACGGCGATGCAGGCCACGAGCCCGTCGCGGTCGAAGCGCGGGGTGAAGGCCGTGCCTTCCTCGACCTCGGCACGGCTACCGGGCGGATCGAACGGGACCATGGACGACCATCTCCGCGCAGAGCGCCTGAACCTTACGCCTTCCCGCCGCGGACCAGCGTCAGGAACCGCACCTGCTCGCTGGCGTCCTCGCGGAAGGCGCCGCGGAACTGGGTGGTGATGGTCGAGACGCCCGCCTTCTGCACGCCGCGCATCGCCATGCAGAGATGCTCGGCCTCGACCAGGACGGCGACGCCGCGGGGCTTGAGGATGCTCTCGATCACGTCGGCGATCTGCGCTGTCATCGTCTCCTGCGTCTGCAGGCGGCGAGCGAAGGTGTCGACGACGCGGGCGAGCTTCGACAGGCCGACGACGCCCTTGGTCGGATAGTAGGCGATGTGCGCCAGCCCCATGAACGGCACCATGTGGTGCTCGCAATGGGAGTAGAACGGGATGTCGCGCACCAGCACGATGTCGGAATAGCCCTCGACCTCCTCGAACACCCGCTCGAGCAGGGCGTCGGCGTCGACGTCGTAGCCGCCGAAGAGCTGGCCGTAGGCCTTGACCACGCGGGCCGGGGTGTCGAGCAGCCCCTCGCGGTTCGGGTCGTCGCCGGCCCAGCGCAGGAGCGTGCGCACGGCGGCCTCGGCCTCCTCGCGGCTCGGGCGCGCCAGCGCGATGCCCTCTGGCACGCGCGTCGCGGATGCGGGCTTTCTGGCAATGTCCTTCGTGGCATCCTCCGCAACCTCCAGCGCGGCCGTCTCGGCACGGCGCTCGGCGAGGCTCGCCACCACGCGATCGTTGTCGTTGCGCATGACGCTCAAGCTCGGCTCGGCCTCGGGAACGGGCCGGCTGGCGCCGTAGGACAGGGATTTGAGCGCGGCATCCATGGCATCTCCAGCCCGCGCCACACGGGCCTTCATCGTGGTACTGTCCGGCTTGGCATACATGCGGTCGAACCGTCTCGGAGCCCGGAAGGCTCCGGGCCGGCGCCCCGGTTGTTACGGTGTCCGTGGCCGTGGGCGCGACCCTGGTCGACGAGCCGCCTCCTCGCGAAACGGCGTCACGCGGCCTATATCGTCGTTCTTGCACGATCGCGCAATGCACGGCGCGCGGGGCAGGCCCGGACCGTCCGGGGACGAAGCGCGGCGATCGCACGGATCGACCGCGCGACGATCGAAACCGAGGACAAGGATCGGCAGGCGCCCATGCTCGACGACATCTACAACCGGCGCATCCTCGAACTCGCCGCCGACATCCCGCGGCTCGGCCGGCTTCCCGCGCCGGACGCCAGCGCGACGGCGCATTCGAGGCTCTGCGGCTCGACGGTGACCGTCGACCTCGTGCTCGGCCCCGACGGGACGGTGGCCGATTTCGCCCACGACGTGAAGGCCTGCGCGCTCGGCCAGGCCTCGTCCTCGCTGATGGGGCGGCACGTGGTCGGCTCCAGCCCCGGCGAGCTCCGGGCGGTGCGCGAGACCATGCGCGCGATGCTGAAGGCGAACGGCCCGGCTCCGGAAGGCCGTTGGGCCGACCTCTCCGTGCTGGAGCCGGTGCGCGAGTTCAAGGCGCGCCACGCCTCGACTCTGCTGACCTTCGACGCGGTGGTGGACGCCCTCGACCGGATCGAGGCCGGCAAGCAAGCCGCCGCCTGACGCGATGCTGCGGCGGGCCGCCCACGTCGCGATCCGCGGCTACCAGCTCACACTGTCGGGCCTCGTCGGCCGTCAGTGCCGGCACTGGCCGAGCTGCTCGGACTACGCCGACGCGGCGATCGCCCGGCACGGGCTCTGGCCCGGCGCCTGGATGGGGTTTTCGCGGATCTGCCGCTGCGGCCCCTTCGGCACCCACGGCATCGACCTCGTGCCCGACGCGTTGCCGCCGCGGGCGCGCTGGTTCCTGCCCTGGCGCTACGCGCGCTGGCGCGGGGTGAACGCGCCGGAAAACCCGTTTTCCTGCGATGCGGTCGAGGCCTCGGACGGACTGGCCCGGGTGGCGGCACCAGACCGCGGCTGAAGCGCCGCGGGCCGCGCCCGGCGAACCTGCGGCGATGCCGGCCTTGCCAGCCGGTCACGAACCGCCGCACACTCCGAGCCCAGAACGACGCCAGCGTCGCCCCCCGGCCGCAAGGCCCGACAATCGAGACGGAAACCCCATCGGCATGAGTCAGGGCTCGTCCGCCACCTCCCTCGACGACGGCATCGTCGCCACCGCCGAAAGCTGCCTCGCTTCCGTGGGCCAAGCGCGGGAGGCGATTCACGGGGTGATCTTCGGGCAGGAGAAGGTCGTCGACCTCGCCCTCGTCACGATCCTGGCCGGCGGCCACGGCCTCCTCGTCGGGCTGCCGGGCCTGGCCAAGACCAAGCTCGTCGAGACGCTGGGCACGGTGCTCGGCCTCGACGCCCGCCGGGTGCAGTTCACCCCCGACCTGATGCCGTCCGACATCCTCGGCACCGAGATCCTGGACGAGGATGCCGACCGGCGCCGGTCGTTCCGCTTCGTCAAGGGCCCGGTCTTCACCCAGCTCCTGATGGCCGACGAGATCAACCGGGCGAGCCCGCGCACGCAGTCGGCGCTGCTGCAGGCGATGCAGGAGAACTTCGTCTCGGTGGCCGGCGAGCGCCACGACCTGCCGCGGCCGTTCCACGTGCTGGCCACCCAGAACCCGATCGAGCAGGAGGGCACCTATCCGCTGCCCGAGGCGCAGCTCGACCGGTTCCTTCTGGAGATCGATGTCGGCTATCCCGACCGCGCCGCCGAGCGCCGCATCCTGATCGAGACGACCGGCATCGCCGACCAGGGCGCCAAGGCGGTGATGTCGACCGACGCGCTGCTGACCGCGCAGCGCCTCGTGCGCCGCCTGCCGGTTGGCGAGGCGGTGGTCGACGCGATCCTCGACCTCGTCCGCTCGGCCCGCCCCGACAGCGGCGATCCGCTGGTGAAGGGCAAGCTGATGTGGGGGCCGGGCCCCCGCGCCAGCCAGGCCCTGACCCTGGCGGCGCGTGCCCGCGCGCTGATCGAGGGCCGCGTCGCCCCCTCGATCGCCGACGTGAAGGCTTTGGCCGAGCCGGTCCTGAAGCACCGCATGGCGCTGAGCTACGCCGCGCGCGCCGACGGCGATACCGTCGAGGGGCTGATCGCCAAGCTCGCCGAGAAGCTCTAGCGCGTGGCGGCCGCCCGCGCCCTCGAAGCGATCCCGCGCGTCCCGGGCCGGCGGGAGAACGAGGGCGCGGTGGCGCTCTCCGACCGCATGCCGCGGCTCGTGCTGGAAGCCCGCCGCGTCTCGTCGATGCTGGCGCACGGGCTGCACGGCCGTCGCCGCGCCGGGCCCGGCGAGAGCTTCTGGCAGTTCCGGCCCTTCGTGAACGGCGAGGCGGCGGCGCGGATCGACTGGCGCCGCTCGGCCCGCGACGACCGGCTCTACGTGCGCGAGCGCGAGTGGGAGGCCGCCCACAACATCTGGCTCTGGATCGACCGCTCCGCCTCGATGGGCTTCGCGTCCGATCTCGCGCAGGCCGCGAAGGTCGAGCGCGCGCTCGTCCTCGGGCTGGCGCTCGCCGACGCCTTCGTCGACGGCGGCGAGCGGGTCGGGCTGCTGGGCCTCACCCGCGCGACCGCATCGCGGAAGATCGTGGAGGCGATGGCGCAGGCGCTCGTCGCGGACGTGCCCGGCCTGACCCAGGACCTTCCGCCCCGCGCGGCCCCCGCCCGCTTCGACGAGGTGATCCTGATCAGCGACTTCCTCACCCCCCTCGACCGCGTCGCCGCGGCCGTCCAGGAAATCGCCGGCCGCGGCAGCCGCGGCCACCTCGTCGTCGTCGCCGACCCGATCGAGGAGACGTTTCCGTTCGCGGGACAGGCGGTGCTGCACGACCTCGAATCCGGGTTCTCGCTCGACGTCGGCGACGCCGCCGCCTGGGGCGACGCCTATCGCGGGCGCATCCGGGCGCACAGGGCCGGCCTGTCCGAGATCGCCCGCGGCATCGGCTGGACGCTGACCCTGCACCGCACCGACCGCCCCGCGAGCGAGGCGGCGCTTCGCCTCGCGACGCTGGTCGCCGCCGCCCGCGGCACGGGCTAGGAGGGCGTCGTGCTCGGATTGACCTTCGCCGCCCCCTTCGCGCTCGCCGCGCTGATCGGCCTGCCCGCCCTGTGGCTGCTGCTGCGGGTGACGCCGCCGCGCCCCCGCCGGATCGATTTCCCGCCGCTCAAGCTCGTCGCCGACTTGGCTGCGCAGCGCCAGACGCCGGCGCGGACGCCGCCCTGGCTGCTGATCCTGCGCCTGCTCGCCGCCGCCGCCCTGATCCTCGCCGTCTCCGGCCCGGTCTGGAACCCGAGCGGCGTCGGCGCCGGCGGCGGACGCAAGGCGCTGCTGGTGATGGTCGACAACGGCGTCTCCGCCGCCCACGACTGGCGCGACCGGATGCGGGTCGCGACCGATGCCGTCGAGGGCGCCGCCCGCGACGGCCGCCCCGTCGGCGTGGTCGGGCTGGCGGACGCAGCCGCCGCGATCGAGGCGCGGACGCCCGCTGCCAGCCTGGAGCGGCTGCGCGCGCTGGCGCCGCGCCCGCACCTGGCCGACCGGGACGCGCATCTCCAGGTCCTGGCCGGCTTCCTCGAGCGCAATGCCGGCGCGGGCATCGTCTGGATCAGCGACGGCGTCGCCGGCATCGAGCCCGCCGGCTTCCCCGGCCGTCTCGCCGAGCTCGTCGCGTCGTCGGGCGCCGCCCTGACGATCCTGCGCGCCGAGACGCCGCCGGCCCTGGCGCTGACCGCGTCCGAGACCGGGGGCAAGCTCACGGCCCGGGTGCTGCGCGCCGCCGCCAACGGCCGCGACGCCGGCCTGGTGCGGGCGCTCGACCCGAAGGGCCTGCCGCTCGCCGAGCACGACTTCGCCCTCGCACCCGACGCCACCGACACCGAAATCGCCTTCGACATGCCGATCGAGCTGCGCAACGGCGTCAGCCGCATCGAGATCGCGGGCGAGCGCTCGGCCGGCGCCGTCACGCTGGTGGACGAGCGCGGCAAGCGCCGCCGCGTCGGCCTCGTCTTCGGCGGCACCAACGACCAGGCGCAGCCGCTGCTGGCGCCGACCTACTATCTTTCCCGCGCGCTGCAACCCTTCGCCGACGTTCAGGAGGCGCGCGGCGCCAAGGGCATCGCCGACCAGGTCGGGCAGCTGCTCGACAACCAGGTGACGGTGCTGGTGCTCGCCGACGTCGGCGCCATGGACGACCGCACCGCGGCCCGCGTGCAGACGTTCGTCGAGAATGGCGGCCTCCTGCTGCGCTTCGCCGGTCCGCGGCTCGCCGCCGGCAGCGATCCGCTGGTGCCGGTGCGCCTGCGCCGCGGCGGGCGGACGCTCGGCGGCACCCTCTCGTGGGACAGCCCGAAGACGCTGGCGCCGTTCGCGCCCGAGAGCCCGTTCGCGGGCCTGGCGCCGCCTGCCGACATCGGCGTGCGCCGCCAGATCCTGGCCGAGCCCGACGGCGACCTGCCCGGCCGCACCTGGGCCTCGCTGCAAGACGGAACGCCGATCGTCACCGCCGAGCATCGCGGGCAGGGGCTCGTGGTGCTGTTCCACGTCACTGCCGACACGACGTGGTCGAACCTGCCGCTGTCGGGCCTGTTCATCGACATGCTGCGCCGGGTGGTGGCGCTGGCGGGTTCCTCGGCCGCCCCCGCCGAGGGCGGCCCGCGCCCGGCCGCGGCGATCCTCGCCCCGCGGCTGGCGCTCGACGGCTTCGGCGCGCTCGGTACCCCGCCGGCCTCAGCCACCGCGGTGCCGGCCGACTACGCCGACCGCGCCTCGCCGGAGCACCCCCCGGGCTTCTACGGTCCCGCCGACGGCGGCACCGCGGTAAACGCCTTGCGGACCGAAGACCGCCTCAGGGCGCTCGACCTCGCGCCGCTGAACGGCGCCCGCACCGGGACGCTCGCCGGTGCCGAGACCCTGGACCTGCGCCCGAGCCTGTTCACGCTGGCGCTGCTGCTTCTGGTGCTCGACACGCTGGCCGGGCTCTGGCTCGGCGGCTTCCTCAACCGCGGCTCGGGCGGACTGGTCGGCCGCCTGCGCGGCCGCGCGGCAATGCTCGCGATGGCGGGCGTGCTCGTGCTCGGCGGCCTCGGCGCGCCGCCGGCGCGGGCGGAGGAGCCGCCGGCGAACCGCCCGAACGGCATCGAGTCGGCGCTGGTCACGCGGCTCGCCTACGTGGTCACAGGCGACGCGGCGGTCGACGACGCGAGCCGGGCCGGTCTCACCGGCCTGACTCAGATGCTGGCCTCGCGGACCGCCCTGGAGCCGGGAGAGCCCGCCGGCCTCGACCCGGCCAAGGACGAGCTGGCGTTCTATCCGCTGATCTACTGGCCGATCGCGCCGGGCCGGCCCCAGCCCTCGGAAGCGACGATCCGGCGGGTCGATGCGTTCATGCGCAACGGCGGCACCGTCCTGTTCGACACCCGGGACGCGCTGACGGCGCGGGCCGGTGGGCCACCGACGCCGGAGGCCGCCTACCTGCGCAAGATGCTGGCGACGCTGGAGATCCCGGAGCTTGAGCCGGTGCCGTCCGACCACGTGCTGACGAAGGCGTTCTACCTCGTCGACAGCTTTCCCGGGCGCTATGCCACCGGCCAGACCTGGGTCGAGGCGCTGCCGCCGGCCGCCGAGGGCACCGAGCGCCGCCCGGCGCGGGCCGGGGACGGCGTCAGCCCGATCGTCATCACCGGCAACGACCTCGCCGCCGCCTGGGCGATCGACCGTCGCGGCGACCCGCTCTACCCGGTGGTCGGCGGCGACCAGCGCCAGCGCGAGATGGCGTTCCGCGGCGGCGTCAACATCGTGATGTACACGCTGACCGGCAACTACAAGGCGGACCAGGTCCACGTGCCGGCCCTGCTGGAGCGGCTGGGACAGTGAGATCTCTTCGCGTTCAGGCCAGCTCTTCTCCCTCCCCCCTCGGCGGGGGAGGGTACCCTGCGCAGCAGGGGGGGAGAGGGGAGCGACAGTGCCGGATACGGCGCTCCCCTCTCCCGACCCTCGCTGACGCGAGGCCCACCCTCCCCCGCGGAGGGGGGAGGGAGCATGCGCGGTGCGCGCGCCCAGGACACAAGGCTCTCACCCCATGCTGAGCCTCAGCTTCACGCCGCTGCTGCCCTGGCCGGTGCTCGCGGTGCTCGCCGTCGTTGTGGTGCTGTTCGCGGTCCTCGCCTTGCTGGCGCGCGGCCGCACGGCGATCCTCCGGGCGCTGGCGCTCGGCCTGGTGCTCGCGGCCTTGGCCAACCCTGCGCTGGTGCGCGAGGATCGCGAGCCGGTGAAGGACATCGCCGCGGTGATCGTCGACCGGTCCGGGTCGCAGGCGCTCGGCGATCGGCCGGCGGTAACCGACCAGGTCCGGTCAGAGCTGCAGCGCCGCTTCGGCGCGCTGGCCAACATCGAGCCGCGCTTCATCAACGTGCCGGACGCCGCCGGCGACGACGGCACCAAGCTGTTCTCCGCGCTCGGGCAGGCGCTCGCCGACGTGCCGCCGGAGCGGCTGGCCGGCGTCGTCATGCTCACCGACGGCGTGGTCCACGACATCCCGGCCTCGCTCGCCGCGCTCGGCATCAAGGCGCCGCTGCACGTGCTCGTCACCGGCCACCCGGACGAGCGCGACCGGCAGATCAAGTTGCTGGAGGCGCCGCGCTTCGGCATCGTCGGCAAGGACCTGACGATCCGGGCCGAGGTGATGGAGCGCGGCGGCACCGGCTCGGCCGTCGTCGCCCTGCGCCGCGACGGCGAGGAGATCGGGCGGCGCACCGTGCCGACGGACAAGCCCTTCGACCTCACCGTCAAGATCGAGCACGGCGGCCCGAACGTCGTCGAGATCGAGGTCGAGCCGTTGCCGGGCGAGCTGACCACGGTCAACAACCGCGCCGTGCTGCCGATCGAGGGGATCCGCGAGAAGCTGCGCGTGCTGCTGGTCTCCGGCGAGCCGCACCAGGGCGAGCGCACCTGGCGCAACCTGCTGAAGTCCGACGCCAACGTCGACCTGGTGCACTTCACCATCCTGCGCCCGCCGGAGAAGCAGGACGGCACGCCGATCTCCGAGCTTTCGCTGATCGCCTTCCCGACGCGCGAGCTGTTCGTTCAGAAGATCAAGGACTTCGACCTGATCATCTTCGATCGCTACGCCAACCAGAGCGTGCTGCCCTCGGCCTACTTCGACAACATCACCCGCTACGTCCGCGAGGGCGGCGCGCTGCTGATCGCGGCGGGCCCGGAATTCGCCGGCCCGGCGAGCCTCGCGCGCACCCGGCTCGCCGGCATCCTGCCGGGCGACCCGAACGGGCGGGTCGTCGAGCAGCCCTACAAGCCGACGGCGACGGCCACCGGCAACCGCCATCCGGTGACGCGGGCGCTGCCCGGGGGCGACGCCACGCCGCCGGCCTGGGGCGACTGGCTCCGCATCGTCGCGGCGCAGCCGCGGGCCGGCAACCAGCCGCTGCTGTCGGGCGCCGAGAACCTGCCGCTGCTCGCGCTCTCGCGCGAGGAGAAGGGCCGCGTCGCCTTGATGCTGTCCGATCACGCCTGGCTCTGGGCGCGCGGCTACCAGGACGGCGGCCCCTATCTCGACCTGCTGCGCCGCCTCGCGCACTGGCTGATGAAGGAGCCGGCGCTCGAGGAGGAAGCGCTGCGCGCGCAGATGACCGGGCGCGGCCGCGAGGTCCGCGTCGAGCGCCAGACCATGGCGGAGGCGACCGATCCGGTCACCGTCACGAGCCCGACCGGCAAGGTGAGCACCCTGACCCTGAAGCCCTCGGAGCCGGGACTGTTCGGCGCGACCTTCGAGGCGGCCGAGCTCGGCCTGCACACCCTGCGCTCGGGCACGCTGGCCGCCTTCGTCAGCGTCGGCCCGCCGAACCCGCGCGAGCTCGCCGACGTGTTCAGCGATACCGAGCGCCTGAAGCCGGTGGCCGACGCCTCCGGCGGCTCGATCCGGCGGGTGGCGGACGCGTCGGGGGCCGTCGCGGTGCCCCGGCTCCAGAGCGTGCGCGGCGGCCGCCTCTCCGGCGCCGACTGGATCGGCTTCCGCCCGAGCGACAGCGCGGTGATCCGCGGCGTCGAGGTGTATCCCCTGGCGCTCGGGCTGGCAGCCCTGGCGCTGCTGGCCGCGGCCGTGCTGGCGATGTGGCTGGTGGAAGGCCGGCGCGGGCGGGCGGCGTAGGCGACGAGTTCTCGCGTCGATATCGAAGCATCAGCGCGTTTCCCTCCCCCCTCTGCGGGGGAGGGTGGGCCTCGCGTCAGCGAGGGTCGGGAGAGGGGAGCGACCTCTCCGAACAACGCGCTCCCCTCTCCCGACCCGCTTCGCGGGCCACCCTCCCCCGCAGAGGGGGGAGGGAAGAGGCGGTGGCTTCACTCCTGCTCGCGCCGAAGATCACCTCAGCAGCCGCTCAGCCGCGCAGATCCGAAAAGAACCGCGCGATCTCGGCCGCTGCCGCGTCGGGCTTCTCCCGATGCGGAAAGTGCGCCGCGCCGGGGAACGGCGCGAGGTCGAGGTCGGTGAAGTAGTCCGACAGGCGGTCGGTCCAGGCGTAGGGGAAGAGCGGCGAGGAATCGCCCCAGCGGATGCAGGTCGGGACCGCGATGGGCTTCGGCGCGGGCGCCTCGCCGCGGATCATCGCGAGCCGCCCTTCGTTCTGGCTGAGATACCAGTCGAACCCGCCCTGCAGGTTGCCGGGCGCGAGGAAGTTGTCGACGAAGGCGTCGAGCACGTCGTCGAAGGCGTGCGGGTTCGGGCCGGACCAGTGTCGCAGGATGCCGCCGATATAGGTCCGGCAGGCCTCCCGCGACGAGCCGACGAGATCGGCCGCGTAGGGCATCAGGTGGAAGGACTGGTACCAGATCTCGCGCAGCTTCTCGGGCGCGCCGAGGCGCGGGCCGATGCCGCCGTAGGGGCAGTCGAAGAAGAACAGCTTCCGGAGCCGCTCCGGCGCCATGTGCCCGAGCCCCTGCGCGACGTAGGCGCCGACGTCGTGCGAGACCACGCCGACGCGGGCGACGCCGAGCGCGTCGAGGAGGGCGAGGATGTCCTGCGTGTGGACCTTGACGCCGACCCCGTCGTTCGGCGCCGCATCGGGCTTCCCGGTCGCGCCGAAGCCGCGCAGGTCCGGCGCGATGCAGGTGAAGCGGTCCGACAGCCGCGCCATCACCGGCTCCCAGGTCAGCCAGAATTCCGGCCAGCCGTGAAGCAGCAGCAGCGGGGGGCCGCTGCCGAGCCTGGCAACGTGCATGTCGAGGCCATTCAGTGGGATGGTGTCGTGGCGGATGCTCGGCATCGGTGTTCCTGTCCTGATCGCCTCCAACGCGCCGGAGGCCGTCGGGTTGTCACCGGGCCGGCAGGGCGTGCGCGGACGCGCCGGGTTGGCGTGGCGGTGCGGTCCGTCCTAAGCAGGCGGGAACGGCCCGCCGAACGGCCGATGACCGACGAACCGGAGACTGCCCCCTCGTGACAGCGCATCCCGTGATCGGACGATTGTTCGCAGGCACCTTGGCCGCCACTATGGCGTTCGCCTGCCTCGCAGGACCCGCGGGCGCGCAATCCGAGCCGGCGCCGCCGGCGGCGGGTGCCGGCTGGGTGCACGCGGTGACGCTGATGGGCCAGCCGAAATACGGCCCGGACTTCAAGCATTTCGACTACGCCGACCCGGCAGCCCCCAAGGGTGGTCTCGTGCGCCTCGGGGCGCAGGGCGGGTTCGACAACTTCAACCTCGTGGTCTCGGGCCTGAAGGGCGACCTGGAGGGCGGGATCGCGCTGCTCTACGACACGCTCACCACCGAGTCGCTGGACGAGCCCTTCACCTCCTACGGGCTGCTCGCCGAGGCGCTGCGCGTCGCGCCCGACCTCGGCTCGGTGACCTACCGCCTGCGCGAGACCGCGAAGTGGCACGACGGCGTCGCGATCACCCCCGAGGACGTGGTCTGGTCGTTCGAGACCTTCAAGGCGAGCAGCCCGTTCTACGCCGCCTACTACCAGACCGTGGCCAAGGCCGAGGCCACGGGCCCGCGCGAGGTGACCTTCACCTTTTCCGAGACCGGCAACCGCGAGCTGCCGCAGGTGATCGGGCAGCTGCGCGTGCTGCCCAAGCACTGGTGGACGGGCAAGGATGCGCAGGGGCGCCCGCGCAACGTCACGGAGACGACGCTGGAGCCGCCGCTCGGCTCCGGCCCGTACAAGCTGGAAAAATTCGATCCCGGCCGCTCGGCGACCTACACCCGCGTCGCCGACTACTGGGGCAAGGACCTGCCCGTGAATGCGGGGCGCAACAACTTCGGCACTCAGCGCTACGAGTACTTTCGCGACGGGACGGTGCTCGTCGAGGCGCTGAAGGGCGACCTCTACGATTTCCGCGTCGAGAACATCGCCCGCAACTGGGCCACCGCCTACGACGACGTCCCCGCGGTGAAGGACGGGCGCCTGATCAAGGAGGCCTTCCCCGATCGCGGCAACGGCAACATGCAGGCGTTCATCTTCAACACGCGCAGGGACAAGTTCAAGGACCCGCGGGTGCGGCGCGCCTTCAACCTCGCGATGAACTTCGAGGAGATGAACCGGGCCCTGTTCTACGGCCTCTACAAGCGCATCGACTCGTACTTCTACGGCTCCGAGCTCGCCGCCTCCGGCCTTCCCGAGGGCGAGGAGAAGGCGCTGCTGGAAACGGTGAAGGACAAGGTGCCGCCCTCCGTCTTCACCGCGCCCTACAAGAATCCGGTGAGCGACACGCCCGAAGCCGTGCGCACGAACCTGCGCGAGGCGGTGCGCCTGCTGCGCGAGGCCGGCTACGAGCAGCGCGACGGTCAAATGGTGAACAAGGCCACGGGCGAGCCGCTCACCGTCGAGTTCCTCGAGTTCCAGAACACCTTCGAGCGGGTGATCCTGCCGTTCTCGGCGCAGCTGAAGCTCATCGGCATCGGCACCACCCTGCGGGTGATCGACCAGGCGCAGTACCAGAACCGGATGCGCAACTTCGACTTCGACGTCACCACCGGCTCCTGGCCGGAATCGCTTTCCCCCGGCAACGAGCAGCGCGAGTTCTGGGGCTCGGCCTCCGCCGACAAGCCGGGCTCGCGCAACCTCATCGGCATCAAGGATCCCGCGATCGATGCGCTGATCGAGACGGTGATCTTCGCCAAGGACCGACCGGCCGTCCTGACGGCGACCCACGCCCTCGACCGGGTGCTGCTCGCCCACGAGTTCGTCGTGCCGCAATGGGCCTCGAACGTCTCGCGGACGGTGCGCTGGAACCGCTTCACGCACCCCGCCGTGCTGCCGCTCTACGGCTCGTCCGGCTTCCCGACGACCTGGTGGTACGACGCGGCGGCGGCCGCCAAGACCGGGGCGCCGCGTTGAGCGGCGTCTCCCGCCGCACCCTGGTCCTCGGCGCGGGCGCGCTGACGGCCGGCGTAGCCCTTCCCCGCGCGGCGGCCGCGGAGACCCAAGCTTCGCACGGTCTGTCGAGCTTCGGCGAGCTGAAATACCCCAAGGACTTCCAGCGCTTCGACTACGTGAACCCGATGGCGCCCAAGGGCGGCCGCTTCTCGTCGCAGCTGAGCCAGACCTTCGGAAACCAGGCGCCCGACACCTTCAACACCCTGAACGCCTACGTGCTGCAGGGGGAGGGGGCCGCCGGCATGAACCTCACCTTCGACAGCCTTATGGTGCGGGCGCTGGACGAGCCGGACGCGCTCTACGGCCTCGTGGCGCGCGCGGTGACGGTGTCCGAGGACGGGCTGGCCTACACCTTCGCCCTGCGCCCGCAGGCGCGGTTCCACGACGGCTCCAAGCTGACGGCGAAGGACGTCGCCTTCAGCCTCACGCTGCTGCGCGAGAAGGGCCACCCGGAAATCTCGGAGGTGATCCGGGACATGACGGATGCGCGGGCGCTCGACGACGAGACCGTCGTCGTCAGCTTCGCCCCCGGCCGCGCCCGCGACCTACCGCTCGCCGTGGCGCAGCTGCCGATCTTCTCGGCGGCCTACTACGCCAAGCGCGACTTCGCAGCCTCCAGCCTCGAGCCGCCGCTCGGCTCGGGGCCGTACCAGGTCGGCCGCGTCGACGTCGGCCGCGCGATCGAGTTCGAGCGGGTGCGCGACTACTGGGCCGCGGACCTTCCGGTGATGGTCGGGCAGAACAACTTCGATGCGATCCGGTACGAGTATTTCCGCGATCGCAACGTCGCCTTCGAGGCGTTCAAGGGCGGCGCCTTCACCTTCCGCGAGGAGTTCACCGCGCGGGTCTGGGCCACCGGCTACGGCTTCCCGGCGGCGACAGAGGGCCGCGTGGTGCGCACCACCGTGCCGGATGCCCGTCCCTCCGGCACGCAGGGCTGGTGGATCAACACCCGCCGGCCCCAGTTCCGCGATCCGCGGGTGCGCGAGGCGATCGGCCTGTGCTTCGACTTCGAGTGGACGAACAAGAACATCATGTTCGGCGCCTACACGCGCACGGCCTCGTTCTTCGAGAACTCCGTCCTGAAGGCGACCGGCACGCCGTCCCCGGACGAGCTGGCGCTGCTCGAGCCCCTACGCAAGGACCTGCCGGCGGAGGTGTTCGGCGAGCCGTGGACGCCGCCGGTCTCGGACGGGTCGGGGCAGGACCGCACGCTGCTGCGGCGGGCCGACGCGCTGCTGCGCGAGGCCGGCTGCACCCGCGACGGCGGCCTGCTCACGCTGCCCGGCGGCAAGCCGTTCGAGATCGAGTTCCTCGATTCGAGCCCGGCGCTGGAGCCGCATACCCATCCCTTCATCCGCAACCTCGGCCTGCTCGGGATCAAGGCGACGATCCGCACGGTCGACGCCTCGCAATACCAGTCGCGTCTCAAGGACTTCGACTTCGACATGACCTCGCGGCGCTACGCCAGCGGCGTCACCCCCGGGGCGGAGCTGCGCGAGACCTACGGCTCGCGCTCGGCCGCCACGGCGGGCTCCAACAACCTGTCGGGCATCGCGAACCCGGCGATCGACGCGCTGCTCACCGCCATCGCCGACGCGAAATCCCGCGACGCCTTGAACGCCGCGTGCCGGGCGCTGGACCGGGTGCTGCGCGCCGGGCGCTACTGGGTGCCGATGTGGTATGCCGGCACGCACAAGCTCGCGCTCTGGGACGTCTACGGCCATCCGGCGGAGGGCCCGAAATACGATCTCGGCGCCCCGGCCGTGTGGTGGTTCGACGCCGACAAGGCCAAGCGGATCGGCCGGAACTGACGCGCGGCGCCGGACCGCCGAGCCCCGGCCCTCGGGGCGTCGGCGACACAGGAGACACCTTCGTTGCTCGGCTACATCCTGCGCCGCATCGGCCTGATGATCCCGACCCTGTTCGGGATCATGCTGATCACCTTCACCATCGTGCAGTTCGCCCCGGGCGGGCCGGTGGAGCGAGTGCTCGCGCAGATGCAGGGGCAGGGCGACGGCACGCTCTCGCGCGTCACCGGCGGCACCGGCGACCTCGGCGGCGCGAGCCGGCCGGCCTCGGGCGGCGAGGCGAGCTCGCGCTACCGCGGGGCGCAGGGGCTGAGCCCCGACTTCATCGCAAAGCTCGAGAAGCAGTTCGGCTTCGACAAGCCGGCGCCCGAGCGCTTCGCCAAGATGCTGTGGGACTACGTCCGCTTCGATTTCGGCCGCAGCTACTTTCGCGACGTCACCGTCATCGAGCTGATCAAGGAGCGGCTGCCGGTCTCGATCTCGCTCGGCCTGTGGATGACGCTCCTGTCCTACGCGATCTCGATCCCGCTCGGCATCCGCAAGGCGGTCTCCGACGGGGCCCGCTTCGACCGCTGGACCTCGTTCGTCGTCATCGTCGGCTACTCCGTGCCGGGCTTCATGTTCGGGCTGATGCTGATCATCCTGTTTTCCGGCGGCTCGTTCTTCCAGTGGTTCCCCCTGCGCGGGCTGACCAGCGAGGGCTGGGAGACGTTCTCGACCTGGCAGAAGATCGGCGACTACGCCTGGCACATGGTGCTGCCGCTGACCGCCCTGGTGATCGGCGCCTTCGCGACCTCGACGCTGCTGACCAAGAACTCGTTCCTCGACGAGATCCGCAAGCAGTACGTGCTCACCGCCCGGATGAAGGGCCTGTCGGAGCGACGGGTGCTCTACGGCCACGTCTTCCGCAACGCGATGCTGATCGTCATCGCGGGCTTTCCCGGCGCGTTCATCTCGGCCTTCTTCACCGGCTCGCTGCTGATCGAGACGATCTTCTCGCTCGACGGCCTCGGCGAGCTCTCGTTCCGGGCGATCGTCGGGCGCGATTATCCGGTGGTGTTCGCCACCCTGTACATCTTCTCGCTGCTCGGGCTGGCGGTGAACCTGCTCTCCGACCTGATCTACGTCTGGATCGACCCGCGCATCGACTTTTCCGCCCGCGCCACCTGAGCGGCAACGATCAGGTCAGCGGCGACCAGGCCTCGGGCAGGCCGATGCTGGAGACGGCCTCGGCGATGTGGTCGGGGCCGCCCTTCGGCGGCCAGTGCCCCGAGCCCTGCGCCGCGCGGCGCAGGGACGCCCGCTCCCCCAGGCTCGGGAAGCCCCAGATGTGGGTGATCCGCGGCGCGCCGTCGAGCGCGTACAGGTTGGTCACGAGGTGGTCGGTGTAGGGCTTGGCCGGCGGCACGGCCGCCTCCCAGGCGTCGAGCGTCGGCGGCAGGCCGCCCGGCTTCAGGCGGTAGGTGCGGAACTCGTAGACGCCGCCGCGGGCGCCGGTGCGCACCGGCGGCAGGAACGGAAAGGCGGCGTAGCTGTCCATCTCCAGGGCGGTCGCGACGCCGCCGGCGTTGAACGGGCTCGCGCTCATGAGGGCGCGACGGCGCTCGGCGCTCATGGCCTCCGGCGCCTCGAAGCCGCGCAGGACCAGGAGCCGGCCGAGCATCCCGATCTCGGTGCGCCAGCTCCCGAGCACGCTGCCGCCGGCCGCGGGCGCGCCGACCCAGGCCGCCGCCCCCTCGGAGGCGCGATCGAGCGCGTTCAGGGGGCATGAGAGCGCGGCAAGTTCGTAGAGCATGCCCATCGGCCTCCGGCTGATCAGCCGGGGATATGGGGCCGCGCGCCGTGCGGGCCCAGCACCCGCCCGACCGTCGCGCGCAGCGCGTGGCGGCTGCGATACCCCACCGCCGCCGCGACGTGCCCGGCCGGGCGGCCGTCGGCGGCGAGGGCCAGCGCGCGGATCACCCGCGCCCGCGCGCGCCAATCGCCGAAGCTGAGACCGGTCTCCTGGCGGAACCCGCGGGTCAGCGTGCGCCGGCTCGCGCCCGCGCGCGTCGCCCAGGCATCGAGGTCGTCGGCCGAGCCCGGATCCTCGATCAGCCCGAGGCAGACCCGGCGCAGGCGCGCGTCGCGCGGCAGCGGAAGCGCCAGCGGCGTCTCCGGGGCCCGGCCGATCTCGTCGAGCACCAGGGCGGCGAGATGCCCGCCGCGGCCGGCCTCGTCGTAGAGCACCGGCTCCTCGGCCAGCGCCGCCAGCGCCGCGACGAGGAGCGGCGACACCGCGATCACCCGGCAGCGATCCGGGACGGCGAAGGCGCGCGGATCGAGATAGGCCGAGCACATCGCCACCGCCCCGTGCATCGCGACCGCATGCGGCAGCCGCGGCGGGATCAGCAGCGCGTGCCCCTCGGGCACGACCCAGGTGCCGTCGTCGGCCGAGGCCATCATCAACCCGGCGGTGGCGTAGAGCAGCTGTGCGCGCGGGTGGAAGTGCCGGTCGGTCCGGCTCGCGGCGGCGAAGGCCTTGGGCATCACCGCGACCGACCGGGGCACGTCCTGGTAGTCGGCGGCATCGGTCGAGCGCGGCGGCATGGCCCATCCTCGCAAAGGGTCGCTTTCCGTCCGCGCATGCACGGGCGCGTCGAAGAATGGCCCGGGAGCGTACATTTGCGGCCCGACACCGTCCAGCGGGTCAGGGTATGAGGCGGCGGTCCCGAAGGATACGCCGCGATGAGCCCGGACGATCTCTCCAGCCGCACCCTGCGCTTCGTCAACGTGGCGCACGCCCTCGACCACTTCGTGCTGCTGATCTACCCGACCGCGGTGATCGCCATCGCGAGCCAGACCGGCCTCGGCTACGGCGAGCTGATCGGGCTCGCAACCGGCGCCTTCGTCGCCTTCGGGCTGTGCTCGCTGCCGATGGGCTCGCTCGCCGACCGTTTCGGGCGGCGCAACATGCTCGCTGTGTTCTTCTTCGGCTACGGGCTGTCCTGCCTCGGGGTCGCCAGCGCCGCGACGCCGACCGCGTTCGTGATCTGGCTGTGCGTGCTCGGCCTCGCCTCGGCGATCTACCACCCGGTCGGCTCGACCATGCTGGTCACCCACGCGCGGCGCCTCGGGCACGACCTCGGCATCAACGGGGTCTGGGGCAATTTCGGCGCCGCCAGCGCCTCGGGCGCGACGGCGCTGCTCGCCACGACGCTCGGCTGGCAGGCCGCCTTCGTGGTGCCCGGCCTTGTGTGCCTCGCCTGCGGCACCGCCTTCGTCGCGATGGTGCCGGGGGACGGGGACGGCGAGGCGCGCAAGGCCGGCGGGGCGGCAATCATCCCGGTGACGCGGCCGATGGCGCTTCTGGCGATGTTCGGCGTGGCGATCTTCGCCGGCGGCATCACCTTCAACGTCACCACGATCTCGCTGCCGAAGGTGATCGACGAGGGCGTCGGGCAGGCCCTGTCGCTGACCCTGATCGGCTCGATCGCCACCGCGGTCTTCGTCTTCGGCGCGCTGACCCAGCTGCTGATGGGCCGCCTCGTCGACCGCTTCGGCCTGCCGAGCCTGTTCCTCGGCCTGTCGGTGCTGCAGCCGCTCGGCCTCGGTCTCGCGGCGGCGTCCTCCGGCCCCCTGTTGCTGCTCGGGCTGGTGCTGGCGATCGCCGCGATCTACGGGCAGGTCGTCATCAACGACGCGATGATCGCGCGCTACGTCCCGGCGCACCAGCGCGCGAAGGCCTACAGCCTGCGCTACTTCGTGGGCTTCACCGCGAGCGGCTTCGTGGTGCCCCTGATCGCCCTGCTGCACGACCGTGGCGGCTTCGGCCTCGTGCTCGGGACGGCGGCGGCCTTCGGCGGCCTGATCTGGGTCGCCGCGTTCGGGTTCTACCGGCTGGTGCGGAGCGACGCGCAGCCCGTTCTCGCCGCCGCCGCGTAGCGGCTGCGGGCGCCGTCGAAACCTGTTACGCCGAACCTCGTGCCAGCCCTCTCCCTCGTCATCCGCCCCGAGAACCCCGACGATGGCGACGCCATCGAGCGTCTGCACGCCCGCGCCTTCGGGCCTGGGCGCTACGCGCGCACCGCGTTCCGGCTGCGCGAGGGCTCGGCGCACCGGGCCGACCTCAGCGTCACGGCCTCGGTCGGCAGCTTCCTCGTCGGCTCGGTGCGGATGGCGCCGGTGACGGCCGGCGGCGCCGGCTTCCTCGCGCTGGGGCCGCTCGCCGTCGATCCGAGCTTCTCCGGGCGCGGCGTCGGCACGGCGCTGATGCGGGCGAGCCTCGCAACGGCGACGGCGGCCGGCGAGGGCCTGGTGATCCTGGTCGGCGACGCGCCGTTCTATGCCCGGTTCGGGTTCTCGCCGGTGCTGGCCGAGCATCTGGTCCTGCCCGGCCCGGTCGACCCGGCCCGCTTCCTCGCCCTCGAGCTGAAGCCGGGCTTCCTCGCCACGGCCCGCGGGGCGGTCGCGGCGATCCGCACCGGCTGAAGCCTCGCTCAGAGCCGCGCGATGTAGGCGGCGAGGTCGGCGATCTCGTCGTCCTTCAGCGTCTGCGCGACCTCGTTCATCGCCGGGTCGTAGCCGGGCCGGGCGTTCGAGCGATACGCCGTGAGCGCCGCCTTGAGGTAGTCCTCGCGCTGGCCGCGGATGCGCGGGAGCGCGTCGCGCCCGGTCAGCTCGGCCCCGTGGCAGGACTTGCACTGGTGCTTGGACACCAGCGCCTGCGCCCGCGCGAGGAGTGCTGGATCGGGCGGGCCGCCGGCAGGGACCGGTGCGGGCAGGGCGCCCACCGCGTCGGCGAAGCCGCGCAGGTCGTCGTCGGACAAAGCCGACGCCATGTCGTTCATCGGCGGCGCCTCGCGCTGCCGCTCCCGGAACTGGAACAGCTGCGTGACGACGTAGTCCGGCATCTGCCCGCCGAGCGAGGGCACGCCCTCGGTCCCGGAGGTGCCGCGCTCGCCGTGGCAGGCGAGGCAGGGCACCAGCCGCTCCCCCAGCGGGGCGGACGTCGCCGTCCCGAGGAGGAGCGTCGCGAGGAGGAGGGCCGGGGCGATCGCGCGGCTCATTGCGCGGCGCTGATCCGGTAGATCGCGCCGTTGTAGTCGTCCGAGACCAGGAGCGCCCCGTCGTCAGCCACCAGCACGTCGACGGGGCGGCCGACATACTTGTTGTCCTGCAGGAAGCCGGAGAGGAACGGCTCCACCGAGGCGACCTTGCCGTCGGAACCGAGGCGGGCCACCACCACGTCGCCGCCGAGCTTGCGCGTTCGGTTCCACGAGCCGTGCCGGGCGATGAACATTGCGTTCCTGTAGTCCGCCGGGAACATGGCGCCGGTGTAGAAGCGCAGGCCGAGCGAGGCGGTGTGGGGGCCCAGCAGCGCCGCCGGCGCCGTGAACTCGGCGCAGGAATGGCCCCAGCCGTATTCCGGATCGGTGAAGGTGCCCTGGTGGCAGTACGGGAAGCCGAAATGCTGCTTGCCCGGCTCGGTCAGCACGTTGAGCTCGTCGTTCGGGATGTCCTCCGACACCCAGTCGCGGCCGTTGTCGGTGAACCACAGCTGCTTCGTGATCGGGTTCCAGTCGAAGCCGACGGTGTTGCGCACCCCGCGGGCGATCACCTCGACGTTCTTGCCGTCGAGGTCCATCCGCCGGATCTGGGCGTGGGTGTCGGGCGGCATCGTGATGTTGCCGGGCGATCCAACCGGGACGTAGAGCTTGTCGTCGGGGCCGATGGCGATGAACTTCCAGCCGTGCGCCTCGTCCTTGGGCAGGTCGTCGTAGACCAGCACCGGCTTCGGCACCTCGTCGAGATGCGCCTCGATGCCGTCGTAGCGCCAGATCTTCGAGAGCTCGGCCACGAACAGAGATCCGTCGTGGAACGCGAGCCCGTTCGGCCGGTGCAGGCCGGTGGCGATGGTCTTGACCTCGCGCTTGCCGTCAGGCCCGACCTTCGCCGGGATCGCGTAGACCTTGCCGACCGCGCGGGTGCCGACGAACAGAGTCCCGTCCGGGCTCTGGCGCATCGAGCGGGCGTTGGCGAGCCCGCTGGCATAGACCTCGATCTTGAAGCCGTCGGGCACCGTCAGCTTGTCGAGCGGGAGCTTCGCCAGCGGCGTCGCGAGCGGCGGCCCGGAGATCGGTGCGAGCTTGGCGGCGTCCCCGCCCTCGGGGCGCCCGTAGAGGGCGGAGCCCTTGTCGACGGCAGGGGCCGCGGGGGCGGTGGCAGCCGGGGCGCGGCTCGCCGGCTGCTGCGCCAGGGCGCCTTGCGCGGCGAGGCAGGTCGTCAACGCCAGCGCGGCGAGGCTTCGGCTCAGGACGGGTGTCACGCGGCGTCTCCCGGGCTCGGCGGGATCTCGGCGCGTCGCGCCGGCTCCCGCTCGTCATCGGATCCGTTATTCACGCTCCGATCGGCGAAGGCGAGCGCCCCGGGAAACAGGTTCCCCGCACCGTCACCACCGGTTGCATCCCGGCGCCGCTGCGGCATGTCGAGCGGGCGCGGATGTCTCACCGAACCGGTTCGCGGGCCGGCGGCCCGCCCGGCGCAACCTTGCCTTTTGGCACCCGATCCCCGAGAAACCGGCTGATCCGGAAGCGTGAGCGCGGCCTCGGCGGGCGTCTCGCGGAACCGGCTCGTTCGAACCGCGTCGAGGAACCCGTCTCCATGCTCGATTACGCGCAGGCCCGACGCCTGATGGTCGACTGCCAGCTCCGGACCTTCGACGTGAACGACATCGCGGTGCTGGACGCGTTCGACGCGGTGCCGCGCGAGAACTTCGTGCCGCCGGGGGCGGAGCCCTTCGCCTACATCGACCAGAACCTGAAGCTCGGCGGCAGCGACGGCGACCTGCGCTACATGCCGGCCTCGATGCTGCTCGCGCGGATGATCCAGGCGCTGCGCATCGGCGGCGGCGTCCGGGCGCTCGATGTCGGCACCGGATACGGCTACGCCGCCGCCGTGATGGCGCGCCTCGGCGGCCGGGTCACCGCCCTCGAATCGGACCCCGCCCTGGCGGAGGCGGCGCGCGAGCGCCTCGACGGGACGCAGGTCGAGGTGGTGGAGGGGCCCCTCGCCGCCGGCCTGCCGAAGGCCGGCCCGTACGACGCGATCCTGATCAACGGCCGCGTCGAGGTGCGCCCGCAGGCGCTGCTCGACCAGCTGAAGGACGAGGGCCGCCTCGTCTGCGTCCTCGGTCGCGACAAGTCCGCCAAGGCGACCCTGTTCGTCCGCGCCGGCGACGCCTTCGGCGCACGCCCGCTGTTCGACGCGGCGCTTCCGGGCCTGGCGGCGTTCCGCGAAGAGGCTGGCTTCGCGTTCTGAGCGCTCGGCGCGCTCTCGGAACCGCGCTCCGATCGCGCGGGGGAGGTGTCGCTTTTATGCGCCACGTCCCGACGATTCGAGGGATGGGCCGTCCTCGCCCTGGGCCACGTCTTCGTGAATGGGTTAAGGTCTGCCCCGGGGCGGGCGTGACCGGGCCGGTGCTCATGCGCCGTGGCCGTCGCAAGACGGGCAAGATGGTCTTCGAGAAACCGCAAGGGCTGATCGACGTGACACAACGCAAACCTGCGACGCGCCCCGCGCTTCGGCTGGCCGGCCTCGCCGTCGCCGCCGGGCTGACGGCCGGTCCGGCAGCGTCCGAGACGCTGGAATCGGCGCTCGCCAAGGCCTACGGCGGCAACCCGCAGCTCAACTCCAGCCGCGCCGGCGTCCGCGCGACCGACGAGGGCGTCGCGATCGCGAAGTCCGGCTATCGCCCGACCGCCAGCATCAGCGCCGACATCGGCTCCCAGTACCTCGAAGGCCGCGTCTCCGGTGCGCAGCTCGCGCAGACGACGACGCCGGGCGGTGCGGGCCTCACCGTCAACCAGACATTGTTCAACGGGTTCCAGACCGACAACAACACCCGCCGCGCCGAGTCGAACGTCTACAGCCAGCGCGAGAGCCTGCGCTCCACCGAGATGTCGGTGCTGTACGGCGGCGTGCAGTCCTACATGAACGTGCTCAGCAACACCGCGACGCTGGAGCTGAACCGCAACAACGTCGAGGTGCTGGAGGAGCAGCTCCGCCAGACCCGCGACCGCTTCAACGTCGGCGAGGTCACCCGCACCGACGTCGCCCAGGCCGAGGCGCGCCTCGCCGGCGCCCGCTCGCAGGTCAGCGTCGCGGAATCGGCCCTGCGCACCAGCATCGGCACCTATCGCCAGAACATCGGCGTCGAGCCGCGCCAGCTCGCCCCGGGCCGCCCGCTCGACCGCTACGTGCCGGCCAACCTCGATTCGGCGATTGCGATCGGCCTGCAGGAGCATCCGCAGATCCTCTCGGCGCTGCACGCGGTCGACGCGGCCGAGGCGCAGGTCAAGGTGCTCGAGGCCGCGCTGTATCCGACCGTCGGCCTGCAGGGCAGCGTGCAGCAGCGCTACGACCAGACCTTCCCCGGCGACAACTTCGTGTCGGCGTCGATCGTCGGGCGGGTGACGATCCCGCTGTACCAGGGCGGCCAGGAATACGCACAGATCCGCCAGCAGAAGGAAGTCGTGGGCCAGACCCGCATCCAGGCCGACCTCGTCCGCGATCAGGTCCGCGCGCAGGTGGTCGACTTCTGGGGCCGGCTCGAGGCCGCCAAGGCACAGGTGATCGCCGCCCAGGCCCAGGTCCAGGCCAACGAGGTCGCGCTGAACGGCGTCCGCGAGGAAGCCCGCGTCGGGCAGCGCACGACCCTCGACGTGCTCAACGCGCAGCAGGAACTGCTCAATGCCCGCGTGAACCTGATCACCGCCCAGCGCGACCGGGTGATCTTCTCCTACGGCGTGGTCCAGGCGATCGGCCGGCTGACGGTGCGCTACACCGCGGTGCCGGTGGCGGTCTACAGCGCCAAGGTCCACTACGACCAGGTCAAGGATCTCTGGTACGGCGTCCGCTCGCCGGACGGCCGCTGAGGCGCCGTGATTCGCGCCCGCGACCCGAGGGTTCGGGCGGGCGCGGGCAAGCGGAATACGGGCAGGCGGAATAACGGCGCCCGGCGGGTGATTTCCCGAGGACTGTGCTCCGGCTGCGCTTGTCGCGTGCACGCGGCGTGGAATACTCCATTCGACAGCCGTTTTTCGTTCCTCCCAACCCTCTCGAGCGCCGTCCGGATGAGTGCAGCGAGCCCCAAGATCCAGGACAAGGCGGCGGAGAAGGCGCACGAGCCCTCCATGGAGGAGATCCTGGCGTCGATCCGCCGGATCATCGCCGACGATCAGGCGGTGAAGCCGCCCGAGCCGGCCGCGGTTCGCCCCCCCTCGCACGAGAACGACGACGTGCTCGACCTTGCCGAGATGGAAGAACCCGCGCCGCCGCCGCGCCCGGCCGCCAAGCCGGTGCCGCTGGAGCTCGAAACGCTCGATTTCGACGCGATCGATTTCGACGCGATGGAGCCGGAGCCCGAGCCCGAGCCGGCCCCCGCGCCGCGGGCCGCCGCGCCGGAGCCGGCGCGCAGGCCCGACCCCGCGCCGGAGCCCGGGCTGATCTCGTCCGCGGCCGGCGCCAGCGTCAACCAGGCCTTCAACCTGCTCGCCAACACGGTGTCATGCCAGAACGCGCGCAGCCTGGAAGACCTCGTCCAGGACATGCTGAAGCCGATGCTCAAGGCCTGGCTCGACGACAACCTGCCGGTGATGGTCGAGCGGCTGGTGCGCGTCGAGATCGAGCGGGTCGCCCGCGGCCGCTGAGGTCGCGCGTGTCGCCGCCCGTGTTGACGGGAGGCCCGTGACGGGTTGAAAGCGGGCTCGAAATTCTCGAGATGGACCCGCGATCGCCCGCCCATGATGGACAAGACCTTCGACCCGGCCGGCGCCGAGGCGCGCGCCAGCGCCGCGTGGACGAGCGCCGACGCGTTCCGCGCCGGGCGGCCCGACCGGGCCGGTGCCGAGCCGTACTGCATCGTCATCCCGCCGCCCAACGTGACGGGCTCGCTGCATATCGGCCACGCCCTCAACAACACGCTGCAGGACATCCTCGCCCGCTTCGAGCGGATGCGCGGCCGCGACGTGCTGTGGCAGCCGGGCATGGACCATGCCGGCATCGCCACGCAGATGGTGGTCGAGCGCCGCATGATGGAGGCGCAGGAGCCGGGCCGCCGCGAGATCGGCCGCGCGGCCTTCCTCGACAAGGTGTGGGCCTGGAAGGCGGAATCGGGCGGCGCCATCGTCTCGCAGTTGAAGCGGCTCGGCGCCTCCTGCGACTGGTCGCGCGAGCGCTTCACCATGGGCGAGCGCGGCGCGCCCGACGAGCAGATGGTCCGCGCGGTCACGAAGGTGTTCGTCGACCTGCACGCGCAGGGGCTGATCTACCGCGACAAGCGCCTCGTGAACTGGGACCCGAAGTTCCAGACCGCGATCTCGGACCTCGAGGTCCAGCAGGTCGAGGTGAAGGGCCACCTCTGGCACTTCGACTATCCGGTGGTCGACGCGGCCGGCATCGAGACGGGCGACATCATCACGGTCGCAACGACGCGCCCCGAGACCATGCTCGGCGACACGGCCGTCGCCGTCCACCCCGAGGACGAGCGCTACGCCGCGCTCGTCGGCAAGCACGTGCGCCTGCCGCTGGTCGGGCGCCTGATCCCGATCGTCGCCGACGACTATTCCGATCCCGAGAAGGGCACCGGCGCGGTCAAGATCACGCCCGCGCACGACTTCAACGACTTCGAGGTCGGCCGTCGCCACGGCTGCCGCCCGATCAACATCCTGGACAGCGAGGCGCGGATCGCCCTCGACGGCAACGCCGACTTCCTGGCCGACGCGAACCCGGATGCGGAGGCGCTGGCCCTCCACGGCCTCGACCGGTTCGCAGCCCGCAAGGCCGTCGTCGCGCTGATGGAGGCGGCGGGCCGCCTGCGCGAGATCGAGGCCAACACCCACGCCGTCCCGCACGGCGACCGCTCGGGCGTGGTGATCGAGCCCTACCTGACCGACCAGTGGTACGTGAACGTGAAGCCGCTGGCCGAGCGCGCGCTCCAGGCGGTGCGCGACGGGCGCACGCGCTTCGTGCCGGAGAATTCCGAGAAGACCTTCTTCCAGTGGCTCGAGAACATCGAGCCGTGGTGCATCTCGCGTCAGCTCTGGTGGGGTCACCAGATCCCGGTCTGGTACGACGCGGAGGGTGGCACCTACGTCGCCGGCAGCGAGGCGGAAGCCGAGGCGCAGGCCGCGGCCAAGCAGGGCTCGCCGGTCGCGTTGCGCCGCGACGAGGACGTCCTCGACACCTGGTTCTCCTCCGCCCTGTGGCCGTTCTCGACGCTGGGCTGGCCGGAGAAGACCGCCGAGCTCGCGCGCTACTACCCGACCAACACGCTGGTGACCGGCAAGGACATCCTGTTCTTCTGGGTCGCCCGCATGATGATGCTCGGCCTGCACGTCACCGACGAGGTCCCGTTCGACACGGTCTACCTGCACACGCTGGTGCGCGACGCCTCCGGCGCCAAGATGTCGAAGTCGAAGGGCAACGTCGTCGACCCGCTCGGGCTGATCGACCAGTACGGCGCCGACGCGCTGCGCTTCACCCTGACGGCGCTCGCCGCGCAGGGGCGCGACATCAAGCTCAGCCCGGCCCGCGTGGAAGGGTACCGCAACTTCGCGACGAAGCTCTGGAACGCCGCGCGCTTCGCCGAGATGAACGGCTGCGCCCTCGATCCCGCCTTCGATCCGAAGGCGGTGCGGGAGCCGCTGAACCGCTGGGCGCTCGGGGAGGCCGCGCGTGCCGTCGCCGAGGTCACCGCCGCTCTGGAGGCCTACCGCTTCAACGACGCGGCGGCCGCCGCCTACCGCTTCGTCTGGAACATCTTCTGCGACTGGACGATCGAGCTGGCCAAGCCCGTGCTCCAGGGCGAGGGCGTCGACCCGGCGCTGAAGGGCGAGACGCAAGCGACCATCGCCTTCCTGATCGACCAGATCGCGAAGCTGCTGCATCCGTTCATGCCGTTCCTCACCGAGGAGCTGTGGGCGATCAAGGGCGCGGCGCTGCCCAATCGCGGCCTGCTCACGCTCCAGCCCTGGCCCGACCTGTCGGGGCTGGCGGATGCCGAGGCCGAGGCCGAGATCGGCTTCGTGGTCGACCTCGTCTCCGAGGTGCGCTCGGCCCGCTCCGAGACCGGGGTTCCGGCCGGCGCGCAGGTTCCGCTGGTGATCGTCGGGGCCGATGCGGCGGTGCGGGCGCGGATCGGCGCCTGGCACGACACGCTGGTGCGCCTCGCCCGCCTCTCCGAGATCGGGTTCGACGACGCCGCGCCGAAGAACGCGGTGCAACTGCTGGTCCGCGGCAGCGTCGCGGCCCTGCCGCTGGAGGGCATCGTCGACCTCGGCGCCGAGGTGGCGCGCCTGAAGAAGGAGGCCGCCAAGGCCGAGGGCGAGATCAGGAAGCTCGACGGCAAGCTCGGGAACGCCGACTTCGTGGCGCGCGCCCCCGAGGAGGTGATCGAGGAGAGCCGCGAGCGGCGCGAGGCCGAGGCCGAGCGGCTGGCCAAGCTTCAGGAGGCGCTGGCGCGGTTGAGCGACCCGGCGTCCTGAGCCTTGCGCCGGCTGGCGAAGGCGCTGGCCGGCATCGTCGGAGCGCTCGTCCTTGCCGTGATCCTCACGGCGCGGCCGGGCGACCCGGCCCTCTATCCGCCCGCGGAGGCGGCGCCGCAGGTGATCCACGTGGTCAGCCACGGTTGGCACAGCGGGATCGCGCTTCCAGTCGCGGCGCTGACGGGGCCGGGGGCGGGGCCGGCGCTCCGCGACATCGCCGTGCGGTTCCGCGCCTACCCGACGCTCGAGTTCGGCTGGGGCGAGGCCCGGTTCTACGCGGCGACGCCGACGCTGGCGGAGTTCGACTGGCGGCTGGCGCTCGGCGCCCTGTTCACGCCCGGCGGCAGCGACGGCGTGATCCAGGTGGTCGGCCTCGACGCGAACCCGCGCGCGAGCTTTCCGCACGCCGACATCCTGGCGATCCCGGTCTCGGCCGCCGGGCTGGAAAAGCTCCTCGCGCGGCTGGAAGCCGGCTTCGCGCTCGCCGGCGGCCATCCGGTCGACGTCGGCCCCGGCCTCTATGGGCCGAGCCTGTTCTACCGGGGCGCAGGCCGGTTCTCCTGGACCAACGTGTGCAACCACTGGACCGCCGGCCTCGTCAACGCGGCCGGCCTGCCCGTCGCGCCGGTGCTCGCGACGCTGCCGCGCGGGCTCATCCTCGATCTCGAATGGCGCTCCGGCGCGACGGCGGTCCCGTGACGCTCGCGCCACGCTGCGCGCGCCGTCGTCGGCCCGGCGGCGTCCGGCCAACCTGTCGAAACGGTAATGCGCCCGTCACGGGCGGGTGAGGCGCCGGGCCTTAGGACAGGGTCATCGCCCGCCGAGCCGGCGGCGCCGAAGATGTCCCCGGAGACTTGTCGCATGTCCGTTCCGCAGACCCGCACCACCGCCCGCACCAGCCGCCGGGCCCTGGCCTCGGTCGCCGCCGCCGCCCTCATCGCGGGCGGCGCCCTCGGCAGCGGCTATCTGCCGGCCGCCACGCCGGCCCTCGCCCAGGCGCTGCCGCAATCCCCGATCGCCGCGCCGGAGCACCCGCCGGGCTCGTTCGCCAACATCGTCGACAAGGTGAAGCCGGGCGTCGTCTCGGTGAAGGTGAAGCTCGACGACTCCGCGTCCAGCGACGACGAGGACGGCCCGAGCGGCCAGCAGGGCCAGAACCTGCAGAACGTTCCGCCGCAGCTGCGCGAGTTCTTCAAGCGCTTCGGCCAGAACGGCCCGAACGGTGGACCGCCCGGCATGCAGCCGCAGCACCAGGGCCCGCGCGGCGCCGTCGGCTCCGGCTTCATCATCTCCGCCGACGGCTACGTCGTGACCAACAACCACGTCGTCGACCACGCCAAGACCGTGCAGGTGACGCTCGACGACGGCCGGACGCTGGACGCCAAGGTGATCGGCAAGGATTCCAAGACCGACATCGCGCTCCTGAAGATCAAGGATTCCGGCAGCTACCCCTACGTCCAGTTCGGCAAGGCGGCCCCGCGGGTCGGCGACTGGGTGGTGGCGATCGGCAACCCGTTCGGCCTCGGCGGCACGGTGACCGCCGGCATCGTCTCGGCCCGCGGCCGCGACATCGGCGCCGGCCCGTACGACGACTTCCTGCAGATCGACGCGCCGATCAACAAGGGCAATTCCGGCGGCCCGACCTTCAACGTCAACGGCGAGGTCGTGGGCGTGAACACCGCCATCGCCTCGCCGTCGGGCGGCAGCGTCGGCCTCGCCTTCGCCATCCCCGCCGAGACCGTGCAGGCGGTGGTCGATCAGCTCAAGACCGACGGCAAGGTCGCCCGCGGCTATCTCGGCGTGCAGGTCCAGCCGGTGACGCAGGACATCGCCGAGGGGCTCGGCATGGCCAAGCCGAAGGGCGCCCTGATCGATCACGCCGAGGACGGCACGCCGGCGGCCAAGGCCGGCCTCAAGTCCGGCGACGTGATCGAGTCGGTCAACGGCAACCCGATCAACGACGCCAAGGAGCTGTCCCGCAAGATCGCGGGGCTGAAGCCCGGCGCCAAGGTTGAGATCGCCTATCTCCGCGGCGGCAAGTCCGACAACGCGACGATCACGCTGGGCGCGCTCCCGACCGACGGGTCGAAGGTGGCCTCCTCGGACACCGGCATGGCCGGCGGCCAGCCGCGGCTCGGGCTGAGCCTGGCGCCGGCGGCGGAGGTCGGCCTGTCCGACAGCGGCGTCGCGGTGGTCCAGGTCGATCCGGACGGTCCGGCCGCCGCCAAGGGCATCGAGCAGGGCGACGTCATCCTCGACGTGGCCGGCAAGAGCGTGACCCGCCCCTCGGAGGTCGCCGAGCAGATCCGCACGGCCGAATCCAGCGGGCGCAAGGCGGTGCTGATGCGGGTGAAGAGCAGCAAGGGCGTGACCCGCTTCGTCGCGATCTCGCTGACCAAGAACGACGGCTGATCCGACACGCGCGCCGGGGCCTCGCCCCCGGCGATCCCGATCGACCCACGCACGGCATCGGCAGGACGCGGACGCGTTCGGCCGGTGCCGTCTCGTCGTGACCGCTCGCTCGCGCCGATGGAACGGATCTTGAACCGGATCGGCCGGGGCCTGCTTCGGAATCCGTTTCCGGGCGCGCTATAGTCGGCTCCGCGAACTCCACGGGATCCGCGACCGGATGGCGAGCGTCGACCTGAACTCCGATCTCGGCGAGGGCTTCGGCGCCTATGCCTGCGGCGACGACGCGGCGATGCTCGCCATCGTCACCTCGGCCAACGTCGCCTGCGGGATGCATGCGGGCGACCCGGAGATCATGGCCGAGACCTTCGCGCGGGCGAAGGCGAACGGCGTCGCCGTGGGTGCCCATCCGGGCTTTCCCGACCTCTGGGGGTTCGGGCGGCGGCGGATGCCCTTCACCGCGCCCGAGATCGAGCGCCTCGTCGCCTATCAGATCGGCGCCGCCCAGGCGCTCGCGGCCTATGCCGGCCATCGCATCGCCTACGTGAAGGCGCACGGGGCGCTCGCCAACCTCGCAGCCGCCGAGCGCGACGTCGCAGACGCGATCGCCCGGGCCGTGCGCGCGGTCGACCGCGACCTGGCGCTGCTGGCCATCGCGCTGACGGCGCAGGTGCCGGCCGGCGAGGCGGCGGGCCTCGAGGTCCACCAGGAGATCTTCGCCGACCGGGGCTACGCCGAGGACGGCCAGCTGATCGCCCGCGGCCGGCCCGGGGCGATGATCGACGGCGCGGAGGAGGCCGCCGGCCGCGTCCTCGCCATGGTGGAGGCCGGCGCGATCGTCACCGCGCAGGGCACCCGCCTGCCGACGCCGATCCGCTCGGTCTGCGTCCACGGCGATTCCGCGCACGCGGTCGCCACCGCCCGGGCGGTGCGCGACCGGCTCGAGGGCGCCGGCATCCGCCTCGCCCCGTTCCGGGCCTGAAGAGGTGGAACCCCCTCCGCGCCTGCTCGATGCCGGGGAGGCGGCCCTCGTCGCCGAGTTCGGCAGCGCGGTCGATCCGGCGATCAACGACCGGGTGCTGGCGCTCGACGACGCCCTGCGCGCCGACCCGCCCGCCGGCCTCCGCGAGACCGTGCCGACCTACCGCTCGCTGATGATGCACTACGATCCGCTCGTGCTCGATCGCGCGGCGCTCGCCGCGCGGGTCGTCGCGCTCGCGGACGCTGCCGGTGCGGGCCGGGCCGCGCCGACGCTCTGGACGCTGCCCTGCTGCTACGCCGAGACCAGCGCGGGCGAGCCCTGCGGCGAGGACGTCGCCGCCATCGCCGAGCGCACCGGCCTTTCCGCGGAGCGGGTGGCAGGCCTGCATGCGGGGGCGACCTACCGGGTCTACATGTACGGGTTCGCGCCGGGCTTCGCCTATCTCGGCGGCCTGCCGAGGGAACTGGCGGTGCCGCGCCGGGCAAAGCCCCGCCCGCCGCATCCGGCCAACGCGCTCCTCGTCGGCGGAGGGCTCGCCGCAATCGGCACCGTGCCGATGCCGACCGGCTGGTACGTCATCGCGCGGACCCCGGCCCGGCTCTACGTGCCCGAGCGCGACGAGACCTTCCCGGTCGCCGCCGGCGACCGCATCCGCTTCGCGCCGGTGGACGCCGCGACCTTTTCGGCCCTGGAGCGGCGCGCCGCAGCCGGCGAGGTCGTGGCCCGGCGCGAAGCCTATGCCGGGGACCCGGCGCCGTGAGCCCGCGCCTCGCGATCCTCGCCGCCGGGCCGAGCGTGACGCTGCAGGATGCCGGGCGCCACGGATACCTGCGCTACGGCATCACCTCTGCCGGGCCGATGGACGCGCTCGCCTTCGACACCGCCAACCGCGCCGCCGGCAACCCGCCCGGCGCCACGGCGATCGAGGTCTCGGCCGGCGGCATCACTGTCGCGGCGGAGGGCGGCCCGCTCGGTCTCGTCCTGGCGAGCACGAGCTTCCGCATCGCCCTCGACAGCCAGGCGCTGCCGGCCGCCGTCGCGCTGACGCTGGAGCCCGGCCGGACGCTCGCGGTGCGGGCGGGCTCGGCCGGGGCATGGTGCTACCTCGCGGTGTGCGGACGCATCGCCGTCGCGCCGGTGCTCGGCTCGACCGCGACCCACACCCGGTCCGGCCTCGGCGGCCTCGATGGCCGCGCGCTGGCGGCCGGCGACAGCCTCGCGATCGACGCGGCGCGCGCCGGCGCCGGCGATCCGCAGGCCCTGGTCGCGCCCTGGCTCGACCGGCCGGCCGACACGATCCGCGTCGTGCTCGGACCGCAGGACGACGCCTTCGCGGCGGACCAGATCGCGGCGTTCCTCGACGGCCCGTGGACGGTCGCCGGGCGCGGCGACCGCATGGCCTGCTTCCTCGACGGCCCGCGCCTGACCCATGCACGCGGCCACGACATCGTCTCCGACGGCATCGCCATGGGCGCGATCCAGGTGCCGGGCGAGGGGCTGCCGATCGTGCTGATGGCCGACCGGCAATCGACCGGCGGCTACCCGAAGATCGCCACGGTGATCGGCCCCGACCTCGGGCGGCTCGCCCAGGCCCAGGCCGGCACCCGGCTGCGCTTCGCCGCGGTCTCGATCGCGGACGCCGTCGCGGCCCGCAGGGCGGAGGCCGCGTGCCTCGCGCGCGAGATCCGGATGGAGCCGGTGGTCCGCACCGCATTCCCGTCCGAGCTGCTGCTCGGCCTCAACCTCGTGGACGGCGTCGTCGACGCACGCCGCTGATCGCGCAGGCGGTTGGACGAAGACTTGCTTGGGCGCAGCCGCATGGATCTCGATACGATCAGCTCGGTCCTCACCCCGCAGGAGCCCGGCTCGCTGCCGGGCTGGCGCACGGGCGACGCGTGGCTCGCCGGCGGCACCTGGCTGTTCTCGGAGCCGCAGCCGCATCTCGCGCGGCTGATCGACCTCACCGCCCTGGCGCTTCCGCCGAGCGCGGCCACCGAAGCGGGCTTGAGCCTGTCGGCCACCTGCACGATCGCCGAGCTGGACCGGATCGAGCTGCCGCCCGCCTGGATCGCCGCGCCGCTCGTCGGGCAGAGCTGCCGGGCGCTGCTCGGGTCGTTCAAGATCTGGAACAGGGCGACCGTGGGCGGCAACCTCTGCCTCGCGCTGCCCGCCGGGCCGATGAGCGCGCTCGCCGTGGCGCTCGACGGCGTCTGCACCATCCGCACCAGCGCGGGCGGCGAGCGCCGGATGGCGGTGGCCGAGTTCGTGCTCGGGCCGCAGGCGACCGCGCTCGCCCCGGACGAGGTCCTGCTGCGCCTCGACATGCCGGCCTCGGCCCTCAAGCGGCGCGCGGCCTTCCGACGGATCTCGCTGAGCCCGAACGGCCGCTCCGGCGCCCTGCTGATCGGCACGCGGGACGCCGACGGCACGCGCGTCGTCACCGTCACGGCCTCGACCCGCCGCCCGGTGCGCCTCGTCTTCTCGGCACCGCCGAGCGCCCGCGACCTCGCCGACGCGATCGCAACGCGGATCGACGACGCGCTCTGGTACGACGACGTGCACGGCGCGCCGGATTGGCGCCACCACGTCACCGGCCTGCTCGCCGAGGAGATCCGGGCCGAGCTCAGCGAGGGCGCATGAGGATCGTCGTCAACGGCCATGCCGAGGAGGTGGCGCCGCGTCCCGGCCAGTGCCTGCGCACGCTGCTGCGCGAGCAGGGCTGGTTCGGCGTCAAGAAGGGGTGCGACGCCGGCGATTGCGGCGCCTGCACGGTCCACCTCGACGGCGAGCCGATCCACAGCTGCCTGCTGCCGGCGTTCCGGGCCGAGGGGCGCAGCGTCACCACCATCGAGGGGCTGTCCGGCCCGTGCCGGCCGGGGCAGGGGGTGCCGGATCAGGCGCCGGACCCGCTGCACCCGATGCAGGCGGCCTTCGTCGCGGCCCAGGGCTTTCAGTGCGGCTTCTGCACGCCCGGGATGATCATGACGGCGGCGTCCCTCGACCAGGGCCAGAAGCGCGACCTCGGCGCGGCGCTGAAGGGCAATCTCTGCCGCTGCACCGGCTACCGCGCCATCCGCGACGCCATCGCCGGCATCGCCTCGGCCGAGGCGGCGACTGCGAGCGACCCGATCGGGCGCAGCGTGCCGGCGCCCGCGGCGCCGGACATCGTGTCGGGCCGCGCTGGCTACACCTTCGACCTCGCCATGCCGGGCCTGCTGCACATGCGGGTGCTGCGCTCAGACCACGCGCACGCGCGGATCGTCGCGATCGATCGCGCGGCCGCCCTGGCGCTCCCGGGCGTCGTCGCGGTGCTCACCCATGCGGACGTGCCGAACCTGCGTTTCTCCACCGGCCGGCACGAGAACCCGGCCGACGACGCGCCCGATACCCGCGTGCTCGACGACACCGTCCGCTTCGTCGGCCAGCGCGTCGCCGCGGTGGTCGCCGAGACGGAAGCCGCGGCCGAGGCCGGCGTGCGAGCGCTCGGGATCACCTACGCGGCGTTGCCGGCTGTGTTCGATCCGGTGGCCGCGATGCAGCCCGGCGCCCCCCTCGTCCACGCGTCGATCGAGCCGGGCGCGGACGCGCCGCCCCACCCGTCGCGTCCGAACCTCGCGGCCGAGGCCCACGGCCTGGTCGGCGACGTCGAGGCGGGTTTTGCCGAGGCGCACCGCATCCACGAGGGCACCTACCTCTCGCAGCGGGTGCAGCACGCCCATCTCGAGACCCACGGCGCGATCGGCTGGCGGGACGCGGACGGCCGCCTCGTGATCCGCTCCTCGACGCAGGTGCCGTTCCTGACCCGCGACGCGCTCTGCACGCTGTTCGGCCTCGACCGATCGCAGGTGCGGGTGATGGCGGCCCGCGTCGGCGGCGGTTTCGGCGGCAAGCAGGAGATGCTCACCGAGGACCTCGTCGCGCTGGCGGTGCTCCGCACCGGGCGCCCGGTGAAGTGGGAGCTCACCCGCCAGGAGCAGTTCACCGCCACCACCACCCGCCATCCGATGCGGGTCCGGGTGAAGCTCGGCGCGCGAGCCGACGGCACGCTCACCGCGATCCAGCTCGACGTCGTCTCGAACACCGGGGCCTACGGCAACCATGCCGGCGGCGTGCTCCACCACGGCACCAACGAGGTGATCGGCGCCTATCGCTGCCCGAACAAGCGCGTCGACGGCTACGCCGTCTACACCCACACCCTGCCGGCCGGCGCCTTCCGCGGCTACGGCCTCAGCCAGACGATTTTCGCCGTCGAATCGGCGATGGACGAGCTCGCCCGCGACCTCGGCCTCGACCCTTACGCGATGCGCCGCCGCAACGCGGTGCGGCCCGGCGACCCGATGGTCTCGACCAGCCTGGAGCCACACGACGTCGAATACGGCAGCTACGGCCTCGACCAGTGCCTCGACCTCGCCGAGCGCGCGATGGCGGCCCCCGGCGGCGACCCGGCTCCGGAGGGCTGGCGTGTCGGCGAGGGCATGGCGATGGCGATGATCGACACGATCCCCCCGCGCGGGCATTTTTCGGACGCGCGGATCGCGCTGCGCGCGGACGACGGACGCGATCGGGCCCACCTTTTCCCTCCCCCCTCTGCGGGGGAGGGTACCCTGCGCAGCAGGGGGGGAGAGGGGAGCGCCGCTTCCGGCACTGTCGCTCCCCTCTCCCGACCCTCGCTGACGCGAGGCCCACCCTCCCCCGCAGAGGGGGGAGGGACCCGCGCTTCGCCCGTCGCGCCCGCGCTCTACGAATTGTCCGTCGGCACCGCGGAGTTCGGCAACGGCACCACCACCGTGCATGCGCAGATCGCGGCGACCGCCCTCGGCACCGCGCCGGACCGCATCCGCATCCGCGCCTCCGACACCGACGCGGTCGGCCACGACACCGGCGCCTACGGCAGCACCGGCATCGTCGTGGCGGGGCGCGCGACGCTGAACGCGGCGGAGGCGCTCGCGCGCGCGATCCTGACCCGGGCGGCGGCGCAGGCGGGCGCCGCGACCGCCGACTGCCGCCTCGAGGGCGACCACGTGATCGTTCCGGGGGGCCGCATCGCGTTGGCCGACCTCATCGCCGAGGGTCCGCTCGAAGCGAAAGGCCGGGCCGACGGCTCGCCGCGCTCGGTCGCCTTCAACGTCCAGGCGTTCCGGGTCGCCGTGCATCCGGGGACCGGCGAGGTCCGGATCCTGCGCAGCGTCCACGCGGCCGATGCCGGCCGCGTGATCAACCCGATGCAGTGCCGCGGGCAGGTCGAGGGCGGCGTCGCGCAGGCCCTCGGCGCGGCGCTGTACGAGGACGTGCGTCTCGACGAGGCCGGCCGCGTGATCACCCAGACGTTCCGGAACTACCACATCCCGGCCTGCGCCGACGTGCCGGCGACCGAGGTGCTGTTCGCCGACACCCACGACAGCATCGGCCCGCTCGGCGCGAAATCGATGAGCGAGAGCCCGTTCAACCCGGTCGCCCCGGCGCTCGCCAACGCGATCCGCGACGCGACCGGCGCGCGGCTCACCGCGACGCCGTTCGCGCCGGACCGGATTTTTCGGGATGTCGGGGCGGCCTGACCTTCAGCCCGGCACGATGCTCCGGTCGAGCACGCGGCCCTGGCCCGGCACGGACAGCACCCGGCCGTCCTCGGCGACGACCTGCCCGCGCGCGATCGTCATCACCGGCCAGCCAGTCACCGAAAACCCCTCCCAGGGGGTGTAGTCGGCGCCGTGATGGAGCGCCGCCTGCGTGATCGTCTCGCGGCGGTTTGGGTCCCACAGGGTCAGGTCGGCGTCGAAGCCGGGGCCGATCGAGCCTTTCTTCGGATACAGGCCGTAGAGCTTGGCGTGGTTCGTCGCGGTGAGCGCCGCGAACTGGTTCAGCGAGATCCGCCCCTTCGACACGCCCTCGGAGAAGAGCACCGGCAGCCGGGTCTCGATGCCGGGGATGCCGTTCGGGATCCAGCGGAAGGAGGTTCTTGCGCGCGGGTTGAGCTTGCCCTGGGGGTCGTCGTAGCGGAACGGGCAATGGTCGGAGGAGACCACGTCGAAGATCCCGCGCTGCAGGCCGGACCAGATCGCCGCTTGGCTCGCGGCATCCCGCGGCGGCGGCGAGCAGACGTACTTCGCGCCCGACATCGGGTCGTCGCCGATCCCCTTCATGTCTTCGGCCGTCAGCGTCAGGTATTGCGGGCAGGTCTCGGCATGGATCTTCAGGCCGCGCGCCTGCGCCCACGCGATCTGCTCCATCGCCTGCTCGCCCGAGACGTGGACGATGACGATCGGCAGGTCGACCAGCTCGGCATGGCTGATCGCCCGATGCGCCGCCTCGCGCTCGACCGGTTGCGGCCGCGACAGCGCATGGCCGAAGGGCCGGGTCTCCCCGGCCTTCTCCAGGCGCTCGCCGAGGTAGCGGATCGCGTCGTAGCCCTCGGCATGGACCATCACGCGGGCGCCCTCGCGCCGGGCGACGTCGAACACGTCGAGGATCTGCCGGTCGTTCAGGACCAAGTCGTCGTACGTCATGAAGACCTTGAACGAGGTGTAGCCGGCGGCGATCAGCGCCGGCAGCTCCTGCCCGAGCACCGCCTCGGTCGGGTCCGAGACGATCAGGTGGATCGCCGCGTCGACGTGGCATTGCCCCTCGGCCAGACCGCGATAGGCCTCGGCCGCCGCGCGCAGGGAGCCGCCGCGCGGCTGCAACGCGAACGGCATCACGCAGGTGTTGCCGCCGGCGGCGGCCGCCCGCGTCGCCGAGGCGAAGTCGTCGGCCATGACGATGCCGGGCCCCGAGGGCTGCGCGATGTGGACGTGGCTGTCGATGCCGCCCGGCAGCACCAGCAGCCCGGACGCGTCGATGGTCCGGGCCGCGTCCGCCACCCGCTCGGCCACCGCGACGATGCGGCCGTCGCGGATGCCGATCTCGGCACGCAGCGTGTCGGCGGCGGTGACGACGGTGCCGCCGCGGATCGCGAGATCGAAGTCGGGCATGGTTTCGCCGCCTCTCGGGTGGAACCTCGGTCCTGTCGACCGGTCCGGCCGCCCTGGCACGATGCGTGCCCGGATCGCCTCCATCCGCCCGCGAGAGTGTCCGACCCGATGTCCCCAGCGCCGCTCAACCGCTTCTCCGTCGCGCCGCTCGCGCAGATGACGCGCCGCCTCGCCGACGTGGCGTCGGGCCGGGCCGAGCCGGACCTCGTGATCGCCGGCGCGCGGGTGCTCTCGACTTATTCCGACCGCATCCTGCCCGAGCGCGAGGTCTGGATCGCGGGCGGCCGGATCGCCGCGGTGAAACCCGCCGGCAGCCATCGCGGCGGCGCGGCGCGGTTCGATGCCGCCGGCGGGCTGATCGCGCCGGGCCTCGTCGACCCGCACCTGCACATCGAAAGCAGCATGATCACCGCCTGCGCCTACGCCGAGGCGGCACTTCTGAACGGCACGACGACGATCGTCTGCGACAGCCACGAGATCGGCAACGTGCTCGATGCCGACGGCGTCGCCTGGATGCTGGAGGATGCCCGCGCGGCGGCGCTCAACATCTACCTCACCGTGCCGAGCACGGTGCCGGCGACGACGCCGGAGCTGGAGACCGCCGGCGGCGACCTCACCGCCGAGAAGATCGCCGCCCTGTTCGACGCCTGGCCCGAGGCCTTGGGCCTGGGCGAGAAGATGGATTTCGTCGCGGTCGCCGAGGGCGATCCCCGCGCCCACGCGATCATCGCGGCTTCGCTGTCGCGCGGGCGCCCGGTCTCGGGCCACATCTACGGCCGCGACTTCGTCGCCGCCTACGCCGCGTCCGGCGTCACCGACACCCACGAGGCGATCGACCGCGACATCGCCGACGACCTGCTCGACGCCGGCATCTGGATCTTCCTGCGCGGCGGGCCGCCGACGACGCCGTGGCACTCGCTGCCGAAGGCGATCGGCACGGTGGTCGATTACGGCGCCGCCTGGAAGCGAGTCTGCTGCTGCACCGACGACCGCGACGCCGAGGACCTCCTCGCCTACGGGCTCGACTGGGTGGTGCGCGAAGCGGTGCGGATGGGCATCCCGAAGCCGGCGGCCTGGTCGATGGGCTCGCTGCACCCCGCGACGCGCTACGGCCTCGACGGGGAGGTCGGCGGCCTCGGCGGCGGCCGGCGGGCCGACCTCGTGCTGCTCGACGACGACCTCGTGCCGCAATCGACCTGGTACGGCGGCGAGCTGGTGGTCGAGAACCGCACGATCACGCCGCGCCTCGACGCGGCCCTGTCGCGCCCCTACCGCTACCCGGCGCGCGCCTACGCCACCGTCCACCTGCCGGTGCCGGTGCCGTCGCTGATCCCGACGCTGCCGGAAGCCCCCTGCACCGTCAACGCGATCCGCACGACGCTGCCCGGCATCGAGCTCGTCCACGAGCGCGTGGCCCTGACGCCTTCCGCGGACTGGCCGACGACGCTCGCCGAGAACGATCTGTGCCACGTCGCCGTGGTGGAGCGGCATGGGCTCGGCGGCCACGCCGCGCACGGGCTGCTGCGCGCCTTCGGGCTGAAGCGCGGCGCGGTGGCGAGCAGCGTCGGCCACGATTCGCACAACCTCATCGTCGCCGGGCTGAACGAGGCCGACATGCGGGTCGCGGTCGACGCCATCGCGGCGCATCAGGGCGGGGTCTGCGTGGTCGAGGACGGCGCGGTCGTCGCGATGGTGCCGCTGCCGGTGGCGGGCCTGCTCTCGGACAAGCGCGTCGGCGCGGTCGCCGAGGAGGTCCGCGCCCTGAAGGTCGCCTGGGAGCGGGCCGGCTGCACCATCCCCTACATGGGCTTCAACCTGATCCCGCTCTCGGTGATCCCGCAGATCCGCATCACCGACAGGGGCCTGGTGCTGGTGCCGGAGATGCGCCAGGTGCCGCTGTTCGAGCCGGCCTCGGAGAGTTTCCGCCCAATCAGAGCAGGAAGTCGAGCAGCGTCCGGTTGAAGGCTTCCGCCCGCGTGACGCTGTGGGCGTGGCCGCCCTCGGACACCAAGTCGAGGCGGGCCTTGGCGAGGCCGGCGGCGAGGCGTTCGGACGCGGTGTAGGGCACCAGCACGTCGTCGCGGGCGGCCATCACCAGGGTCTCGTGCGGGATCGCGCCGAGCCGACCGGCCAGGGTGAAGCGCTCCAGCCCGCCGATCCGCGCGAGCACCGTCTCGGGCCCGGGGAAATGCGCCAGTGCATGCGCCTCGTCCGCCGCCACCCGCGCGGCATTCTCGGACAGCCACGGGGCGGGATAGAGGAAGATCGCCTGCGCGCGGACGAAGGCCTCGGGGCCGGCATGGTTCAGGAGCGCCTTGCGGGCGGAAAAACACCGCAGCGTCGCGGAATCGATCGCGTCCCAGCCGTTGATCACGACGATGCGCCCGACGCGCGTCGGGTGGTTGAGCGCCAATTGCAGCGCGATCAGCCCGCCGAGCGCGTGCCCGACGACGTCCGCCCTCGTGGTGCCGGTGGCGTCGAGGACCGACAGCGCGTCCTCCGCCATCGCCGCGGTGTCGTGGCCGGGCTCGAGCGGGCCCTTCGAGCGGCCGGTGCCGCGATGGTCGTAGGTCAGGACGCGGAAGTGCGGAACCAGCGCGGGCATCTGCGGCGCGAAGTAGCCCGCCATCCCGCCGAGCCCCGGCGAGAGCAGGACGGTCCGCGCGCCGTCGCCGGCGACGTCGTGATGGACCGGCATCAGACCGAGGTGTCGACGGCAAGCGCGCCGACCGGCCTGCCGACATGCGCCACAGAGGCGATCTCGACCAGCGCGTCCGGCTTCACCAGCCCGCACTGGATGCAGTAGCGCGCCGGCTTCTCACCGGGGAAGTATTCGGCATAGACCGCGTTGATCGCCGCGTAGTTGGCCCAGTCCTTCAGGAAGACGTGGTTGAAGGTCACGTCGTCCATGGTCCCGCCGGCGGCCGCGACGACGCCCTTGATCGTCTCGAGCACGTGGCGGGTCTGGGCCGAGGCGTCTCCGACATGGACGACGTTGGCGTCGGCGTCGAGCGGCAGCGTGCCCGAGACGTAGAGCACGCCGTCGGCCAGGGTTCCGGGCACGTAGGGCGCCAGGGGCTTGCCGGTGCCGGGCGGGATCACGACGGTCTTGGGCATTGTGTTCGGGACTTTCCGTTGGCGATCACTCGGCAGCTTCGGTGCGACGCGGCTCGGCACAGAGGGCCCTCTCGAAGGCCGCCACGTCCGAGACCCAGCCGAAGAACGTCTCGATGTTGAGGAGCGCGCCCTCCTGCAGGCTCGGCGGGCCGGCCTGGTGGGTGGCGTCGGCCAGCACGATGCCGAAATATTCGAGGAAGAACCCGTCGCGCAGGGTCGATTCCACGCAGACGTTGGTGGCGATTCCGGTGAAGACCAGGGTGCGGATGCCGCGCGCCCGCAGGGTGCTGTCGAGCGCCGTGTTGTAGAAGCCGCTGTAGCGCGGCTTGCCCATCACGATGTCGCCGGGCTGCGGCTTCAGCAGGTCGACGAGGTCGTAGTCCCAGGTGCCGCGGGTCAGCAGCCGGCTGTTCAGCCCCGGCTGCCGGCGCATGGTCTTCAGCGCGTTGGACTTGTGCCAGTTCGGCGAGCCCGGCCCCCCGGCCTCGACGTAGTCGGCGTCCCATCCGTTCTGGAACCACAGCACGACGATGCCGGCCGCCCGCGCGGCCGCGACGGCGGCGGCGATGCGGCCGATCACCGGCCCGGTCTGCGACACGTCGAAGCCGGCCAGATCGAGGTAGCCGCCCTTCGTCGCGTAGGCGTTCTGCATGTCGACGACGATGAGCGCGGTGGCCTCGGGCGCGAAGGCGATCGGCTCGGGCCGCGCGGGCAGCGTCACGCCGCCGAAGCGGCCGGCGGCGTCGCGGTATCCGGCGGGCGCCTCCATCACGCGACCTCGGAGAGCGGCGCCGCAGCCGCGGCGACGTGCCGGCGGGTCAGCATCAGCGGTTGGATCTTCTGCCCGAAATCGTCGAGCCCCTTCAGAAAATCGTCGAACACCAGCAGCACCCCGCCGGTGCCGGGCACGGTCATCACCGCGTCGAGCATCCGCGCCACGCTCTCGAACGAGCCGACGAGGGTGCCCATGTTGATGTTCACCGCCGAGGTCGGGTCGGCCATCTGGCGCACGTTGGTGTCGGCGCCGGACTTCGTGTCGGCCGCGCCCTGCACGCCGAGCCAGGCGATCGCCTCCTGGTCCGCGCCCGCCTTGTAGTGCTCCCACTTGGCGTGGGCGGCGGCATCGGTCTCGTCGGAGATCACCATGAACAGCACGTAGGAGGAGACGTCGCGGCCGGTCTTCGCCTTGGCGGCCTCGAGGCGCGCAACCGTCGGCGCGAAGGCGGTAGGGGTGTTCACGCCCTTGCCGAAGCAGAAATTGTAGTCGGCGTAGGTTGCGGTGAAGGCCATGCCGGCCTCGCTCTGGCCGGCGCAGATCACCTTCATCGCACCTTGCGGCCGCGGGCTCAGGCGGCAATCGTCCATCTGGAAGTATTGGCCCTTGAGGTCGCTGCGCCCGGTCTCCCAGAGCTCGCGCAGGATCTGCGCGTATTCCGAGAGGTACCGGTACCGGTCGGCGAAGAAGGCGTCGCCGGGCCAAAGGCCCATCTGCGAATATTCCGGCTTCTGCCAGCCCGTGATCAGGTTGAGGCCGAAGCGTCCCTCGGAGATCGAGTCGATCGTCGCGGCCATCCGCGCCGTGATCGCGGGCGGGAAGCACAGGGTCGGCGCGGTGGCGTAGAGCTTGATCCGCGAGGTGACGGCGGCGAGCCCGGCCATCAGCGTGAACGATTCGAGGTTGTGGTCCCAGAACTCGGTCTTGCCGCCGAAGCCGCGCAGCTTGATCATCGACAGGGCGAAGTCGAGGCCGTAGCCCTCGGCCTTCAACGTCACCGCCTTGTTGAGGGCGAAGCTCGGCTTGTATTGCGGAGCATTCTCGGAGAGCAACCAGCCGTTGTTGCCGATCGGGATGAAGACCCCGACATTCATCGCTGCGGCGGGTTCGTCCATCGGCCACCTCTTCCGAACGCGACCCGACCCGCTCGCGGCGGGCCCGAGACGGGGAACGGTAACCGCTCGAACCAGCCCGTCAAATCGCGGACGCGGCTCTGCACAAAATCTCCGCGGGTTGCTCAGGCGATGCGCGCGATCCGCCTAGCCGGGAAGCGATCCTGGGTGCGGATCGAGCCGCCCGGATGCGCGAAACGCCGCCCGCGATCTGGTAGACCGGGCATCACGTGCCCTGCCCGATGGACGCCGCGATGCGCGAGACGCCTGCCCCGAACGCCGCCACCTCACTCCGCGCCGCCACGAACCGGGCGTCCTATCCGCGCCACGTCTCGATTGGCACGCGCTGGGCCGACAACGACGTCTACGGGCACGTCAACAACGTGGTCTACTACGCGTTCTTCGACACCGCGGTGAACGGCCTGCTGGTCGAGGCCGGCGTGCTCGACATCGCGCGATCCCCGGTGATCGGCCTCGTCGTCGAGACCGGCTGCCGCTACCACGCGCCGATCGCCTTCCCGGACGTGGTCACCGCCGGCGTGCGCGTCGCGCGGATCGGCCGGTCGAGCGTGCGCTACGAGATCGGGCTGTTCCGCGGCGACGCCGACGAGGCCGCGGCCGAGGGCTTCTTCGTGCATGTCTACGTCGACCGCGCCACCCGCCGGCCCGTCGCGTTGCCGGAGCCGCTGCGCACGGTCCTGCAAGGGTGGACCAGCGCCGCGGAGCCGTCCCTGCCGTGACACCTCCGCCCCCCCTTGCTATGGCGCGGGGATGAGACACCGTCGCATCGTCGGGCGCCGGTGCGAGCGGATTTGACACGATCATGAACATCTTCGCCCTGTTCGAGGCGCGCGTGCGCGAGGCCGTCGAGGCGCTGGTCCGCGGCGGGACGCTGCCCGAAGGCCTCGACCTCGCCCGGGTCGTGGTCGAGCCGCCGCGCGACGCGAGCCACGGCGACCTCGCCACCAACGCCGCCCTGGTGCTCGCCAAGGAGGCCAAGACCAACCCGAAGGCGTTGGGCGAGGCGCTGGCCGCCGAGCTGCGCACGGACCCGCGCGTGATCGGAGCCGAGGTCGCCGGCCCCGGCTTCATCAATCTGCGCCTCGCGCCCACCGTGTTCCACGGCGTTCTGCGCGGCGTGCTGGCCGATCCCGCCGGCTATGGGCGCGGACGGATGGCGGGCGGCCCGGTCAACATCGAGTACGTCTCGGCCAACCCGACCGGCCCGATGCATGTCGGGCACGGCCGCGGGGCGGTGTTCGGCGACGCGCTGGCCAACCTCCTCGTCGCCGCCGGCCGGCAGGTGACGCGCGAGTACTACATCAACGACGCCGGCGCCCAGGTCGACGTGCTCGCCCGCTCCGCCTACCTGCGCTACCGCGAGGCGCTGGGCGAGGAGGTCGGGGCGATCCCCGAGGGTCTCTATCCCGGCGACTACCTCGTCCCGGTCGGCCAGGCTCTGGCCGAGACCCACGGCCGCGCGCTGCTCGGACGGCCGGAGGCCGAATGGCTGCCGGTGGTGCGCGAGACCGCCATCGCCGCGATGATGGCGATGATCCGCGGGGACCTCGCCGCGATCGGCATCCACCACGACGTGTTCTTCTCCGAGCGCACCCTGCAGGGGGAGGGCGGCGGCGCGGTCGCCGCGCTGCTCGCGGAGCTGCGCGAGAAGGGCCTCGTCTACGAGGGACGCCTGCCGCCGCCCAAGGGGCAGGTGCCGGAGGATTGGGAGGACCGCGAGCAGACCCTGTTCCGCACCAAGGATTTCGGCGACGACACCGACCGGCCGCTGCTGAAGTCGGACGGCTCCTACACCTACTTCGCCTCCGACATCGCCTACCACCGGGCGAAGTACCTCGCCGGCGCCACCGAGCTGATCGACGTCCTCGGCGCCGACCACGGCGGCTACGTCAAGCGCATGCAGGCGGCGGTGAAGGCGGTCACCGACGGGCGGGCGAGCCTCGACGTGAAGCTGTGCCAGCTGGTGCGGCTGTTGCGCGCGGGCGAGCCCGTGAAGATGAGCAAGCGCTCGGGCGAGTTCGTGACGCTCCGCGAGGTCATCGACGAGGTCGGCCGCGACGCGATCCGCTTCATGATGCTCTACCGCAAGAACGACGCGACCCTCGATTTCGACCTCGCCAAGGTGGTCGAGCAGTCGAAGGACAACCCGGTCTTCTACGTCCAGTACGCCCATGCCCGCATCCGCTCGGTGCAGCGGCAGGCACGCGAGGCGTTCCCCGACTTCGATCCCGCCGATGCGGCGGCGCTGGGTGATGCGGACTTCGCGCTGCTGTCCGATGCGGGCGAGGCCGAGATGCTGCGGCTGATCGCGCAATACCCCCGCGTGCTGGAGGCGGCCGCCGCCGCCCACGAACCGCACCGGATCGCGTTCCACCTCTATGAAACGGCGAGCAGCCTGCATAGTTTCTGGAACAAGGGCAAAGACTTGCCGCAATTACGGTTTGTTAATCCAACCGACCGAAAGTCGACTCGGGCGAGGCTGGCGCTGATCGAAGCGCTGCGAGGCGTCCTGGCATCCGGTCTCGCCGTGCTTGGCGTGAGCGCTCCGGACGCGATGCGATGAGTGCGCCCCCTAAGTCGGCGTAGGATAAGGATGCTGCTATGACGAACGCTTCGCGTGCGCCTGTCGATTTCGACGCCTTCGCGCGCGATCTGCAGCAGCCTTCGCCGGCCCCGCGGGCCGTCGAACCTGCCGCCCAGAAGCCCGACCCGCTGGCGGAACTCGCCCGCATCGTCGGCCAGGACGATCCTTTCCGCGCCCTCCTCGCCGCCCGCGACGACCGGCGCGAGCCCGCGCCCCAGGCGTCCGCCCATCGCGGCCGCCAGGAGCCGAGCTTCGGCAACGAGGCCGCCCATCATCCGAACGATTACGCCGAGCCGCAGCGCAACACCCCGGCCGACGCGTTCGACCAGTATCTCGCCTCGGTCGACCACGGCTCCGACCAACCGGTGGCCTACGGCGACGCGCAGACCTACCAGGACGGCGGTTCCGAGGCCTACGACCAGCGCAGCCTGAAGCGGGTGAAGCCGCGCCGGCGGCTGGTCACGGTCGGCGCGGGCGTCGCCGTCGTCGTCGTCGCGGTGACCGGCGCACTGACCTACAAGGGCCTGAGCCGCGGCGGCAGCGGCGGCGGCGTGCCGGTGATCCAGGCCGACACCTCGCCGGTGAAGGTCGCGCCGAAGGTCGCCGACGGCGTCGAGATCCCGGACCAGAACCGCCAGATCTACGAGCCCAAGGCCAAGGACAGCCAGATCCGCATCGTCAACCGCGAGGAGCAGCCCCTCGACGTGGCCCAGGCCGCCCGCGCGGCGCAAGGGCAGGATCGGCCTACACAGGATCGCGGCGAGACGGCCAACCTCACGCCGGGCTCGGCCTCGTTCGACGTGTTCGGCCAGCCGCGCAAGGTCCGCACCGTCGTGGTCCGGCCGGACACCCCGCCCCCGGCGGTCCAGCGCGAGGCCCAGGCGGAATCGTCCCCGATCTCGCCGGTCCCGACCATGACGCTGCCGGGCGACGATGCATCCGCCGCACGCCCCAAGCCCGGCCGGATGGCGGCGGCTTCGACGCCGCAGATGCCGAGCCAGACCGCGACCGCGCAGCCGCCCTCGCAGCCCGCCGCAACGCAGGCGCCGCCGGCGCCCGAGCGCACGCCCGCTGCAGCGGTCCCGCCGCCGGCCAAGCCGAAGGCACCGCAGCGCGTCGCCGCCGTCGCGCCCGAGGCCGCCGTCCCGGTCGAGGCCCCGGCCACGACGGCGACCGTGAGCAACGCCGCCGTCGGCGGGTTCTCGGTCCAGCTCGGCGTCCGCACCAGCGCCAAGGAAGCCCAGACCGCCTTCCGCGAGATGCAGGGCAAGTACAGCCAGCTCGCCGGCAAGCCGGAGCTGATCCGCCAGGCCGAGGTCAACGGCAAGACGATCTTCCGGGTCCGCGTCGGGCCGCTGGCCAAGGCGGAAGCCACAAGCCTCTGCACCGAGCTTCAGGGCGCCGGCGGACAGTGCTTCGTCGCCAAGAACTGAGCCCGCCTCCACAAAACCCGCGTCGGCGGATCGCCTGAGATCGGCGATCCGCCGGGGCCGCGTCTGAGTCGCCGGCGCAACACCCGAGCGTGCGCGGACCGATGGTCCGGCCGACGTCGCGGTTTGGCCTTGCGGCGCGGGCATCTCCTGTCGGACGCTCGCCACGGATTCGTATTCTTCGTCCGGGCAGGCGATGCCCGCAACCCAACCCTCCCGGGAAGACCGTCCCCGATGACCTCCCGTGCCCTGATCCTCGGCTGCGCCGGCAAGACCCTGTCGCCAGACGAGACCGCGTTCTTCCGCGACGTGCGGCCCTGGGGCTTCATCCTGTTCAAGCGCAACATCGGCACGCCGGACGAGGTCCGGGCGCTGACCGCGTCGCTGCGCGCCACGATCGGCCGGGACGACGCGCCGATCCTGATCGACCAGGAGGGCGGTCGGGTTCAGCGCATGGGGCCGCCGCACTGGCCGGCCTACCCGGCCGGCGGGCGCTTCCGCCGGCTCGACGGGGCGGCCGCCGCGATGGCGCGGCTCGGCGCGCGCCTGATGGCGCACGACCTCGCCGACGTCGGCATCAACGTCGACTGCGCGCCCGTCCTCGACGTGCCCGAGCCCGGCGCCCACGACATCATCGGCGACCGCGCCTACGCCACGACGCCGCAGCAGGTGGCCGAGATCGGCCGGGCGGTGGCCGAGGGCCTGATGGCCGGCGGGGTGCTGCCGGTGATGAAGCACATCCCCGGGCACGGCCGCGCCGCCTGCGACAGCCACCACGGCCTGCCGGTGGTCGAGGCGAGCCTCGAATCCCTCGCGGCTCAGGATTTCCGGCCCTTCCGCGCCCTCGCCGACCTGCCGATGGCGATGAGCGCCCACGTGGTGTTCACGCAGATCGATCCCGACCGGCCGGCGACCCAGTCGGCGCCCGTGATCGCCGACGTGATCCGCGGCGCGATCGGCTTCGACGGCCTGCTGATGACCGACGACCTGTCGATGCATGCCCTGACCGGGCCGTTCCGCGCCCGGGCCGAGGCGGCCTTCGCCGCCGGCATCGACGTGGCGCTCCACTGCAACGGCGACGCGGACGAGATGCGCGCCGTCGCGGAGGGCACGCCGTCGCTGGCCGGTGCCGCCCTGCGCCGCGCGGAGGCGGCGCTCGCCCGGCTCGGGGGCGCCCGCGACGGCCTCGACCTGCCGCTGGCCCGTGCGCAATTCGCCGCGGCCCTGGCGCAGGCCGCCTGACGGGGCGCGGTCCCCGCATGGGATTGCCGGGGCGATCCGGGTTTGACCGCTTGTGTTAACCCGGCGCGGTCCCTAGGTTCTGCCCGAAATTCAACCGCGGACACGTGCCGACGCGGACACGTCTCTCACGATGCGTGACCCGTGGCGCAGGAGGTTGCCATGGGCAGCATGAGTATCTGGCACTGGGTCGTCGTCGCCGTCATCGTGATGCTGCTGTTCGGCCGCGGCAAGGTCTCGGACCTGATGGGCGACGTCGCCAAGGGCATCAAGGCGTTCAAGAAGGGCATGGCCGAGGACGAGGCGCCGACGCAGGCGGCGACCCCGCCCGTCGCCCCGGCCGAGCCCGTCCGCACCATCCCGCACGCGGGCGAGACCAGCCCCGGCACCGCGATCCCGGCGAGCCACCTGCCGCAGGGCGAGCGCAAGCCCGTCTGAGGAGGCCCGGGCCCGCGCCCCCGCGTTGGGGGCACGGCTCATTTCCCGAGGCCCGTCGGCGCCGTGGCGACGGGCCCGAGGCTGCAGGACCGTCGACGACATGCTGGACATGAGCTGGGGGGAGGTGATGCTGATCGGCGGCGTCGCCCTCATCGTCATCGGGCCGAAGGACCTGCCGAAGGCGCTGCGCACCGTCGGGCAGGTGACGCGGAAGGTCCGCCGCATGGCGGGCGAGTTCCAGATGCAGTTCAACGAAGCGATCCGCGAGGCGGAGCTCGACGACGTCCGCAAGGAGGTCGACGGCATCCGCGACACGGTGCGGGGCGCGAGCGGCGGCTTCAACCCGGTCCAGACCATCCGCGACGAGCTCAAGGGCGCCGTCGAGGCCCGCGCGCCGAAGCCGAGCTCGGCGACGCTGGCCGACGCGACCGCGCAGCTGAAGGCGGCCGAGAGCGCGGCCCCGACGACCGGCGGCGCCTACGACGTGCCGAAGGCCCTGGAACAGCCCGTCGCCCAGCCCGTCGCGGAAGTGCAGGCCGCCCCCGAGCCGCTTCCCGTCCCGGGCTCCGTCGACGACCCCTACGGGCCGGCCCCGGACCCGACGCCCGCGCCACACGGCCCGGCCCCCTCCGCACCGGCCGCAGGCCATTAAGCGATGATCGACCAGACGGACGAGGCCGAGATCGAGGCGTCGCGGGCGCCGCTCCTCGACCACCTGATCGAATTGCGCGCACGGCTGATCAAGTCGCTGATCGCGTTCGTGATCATGTTCTTCGGGTGCTTCTTCTTCTCGCGCGAGATCTACAACATCCTCGTCCACCCCTACGTCTCGATCGTCGGGGTCGAGAACGCCAAGCTGATCGCGACGCACTTCCTCGAGCAGGTCTTCACCAACATCAAGCTCAGCGTCTTCGGCGCGGCGTTCCTCGCCTTCCCGGTGATCGCGACGCAGATCTACGCCTTCGTCGCCCCGGGCCTGTACCGCAACGAGCGCAAGGCGTTCATGCCCTACCTCGTCGCCACGCCGGTGTTCTTCGTGCTCGGCGCGCTGGTCGTGTTCTTCCTGGCGATGCCGCTGCTCATCAAGTTCTCGGTGTCGCTGCAGCAGGTCGGCGTCGCCGGCGAGCCGACGATCGCGCTGCTGCCGAAGGTCGACGAGTACCTCTCCCTGATCATGACGCTGATCTTCGCCTTCGGCATCGCCTTCCAGCTGCCGGTGATCCTCACGCTGCTCGGGCAGATCGGCATCATCGACGCCAAGTTCCTGCGCGAGAAGCGGCGCTACGCGATCGTCCTCGTCTTCGTCGCCGCCGCCGTGCTGACGCCGCCCGACGTGATCTCGCAGCTCTCCCTCGCGCTGCCGATGCTGCTGCTCTACGAGGCCTCGGTGTTCTCGGTGTCGCGCATGGAGACGCTGCGCGCCCGCCGCCGCATCGCCGAAGGGCTCGACCCGTAGGACCGAGCCGCGACGCCGGGCGTCGACGACGACGGGGCATGACCCGGCTGCGGGTGAGGCTCGATTTTGAGGATCCCGGGCGGGGCTTGCTCCGGTTCGAGGCTCCGTGCCGCAGCGACCGGGTCCCTCAGAGACCGGGTCCTTTGGCGGCGCCGAATATCCTGGCCGGCCGACCGCCGACCGTCCCCTGAACCACCACGACCCAGGCATCCGCTTCCGCGACGCGGGCCGCCGTTCGGGGCACCTCGAACCGCACCGCCTGGCCGGTCCAGGGCCCGAGGCGCTGCAGGCCGCGCACGACGTTGACGTAGGTGGCGGTTCGGCCGCGGTTCTCGCCACCGCCGATCGCGACCGGGCGGCTGCGCAGGACCGGAACCAGCCAGACGTCGCCCTTCAGATCCGCCTTCGGTACCGGCTCGGCCCCGATCTCGATCACGATCCGCTCGTCGCGCTCCTCGCCGCGGACCGGCACGGGGAGACCGCCGCGGGCGTTCGCCTCGCGCAGCAGCTTCTCCAGGGCGGCCCTGTCCGAGGCGACGGTCGAGGCGGAGCCGTTGATCACGGCCTGGGGGGTGAACATCTGGCGCGCGCCGTGCACGCCGGAATAGGCATGCTGCCGCTCGCCGAACGGGCGCTGGGCCAGGGTGTCCTTCCAGCCGAGATAGTCCCAGTAGGTCACGGGAAGCGTCAGCGCGAGGATGCCGGGCTGGCGGGCGAGGTCGCCGATCACCGGATCGGCCGAGCGGCAGGCGGCGCAACCCTGGCTGGTGAACAGCTCGACCACCGCGCGCAACGGCTCGGCCGCAGCCGGACCGCACGGCAGGCCGGCGGCCAACGCCGCGAGCAGGACGCGGATCGGGACGAACGCGTGGGAACGAGCGTGGGTCGCCGTCATCGCCTCAGGAGAGCGCACGCGACGCCAGCTGGGAAATCACGTTGGCTTGAGGCTCGCCGACCTCGGTCGCACGCGCCTTCGGCAGCATGTTCGGCCGCCAGCGCCGGTGCATCCACAACCACTGCCCGGGATTCTCGCGCACCCAGCCCTCGACGATCGCGGTCATCGCCTGCATCGCGCCGGCCACCGCGATCTGCCCGTCCGCGTCGCGCGGCAGGTCGAGGGGCGGGGTCAGCTCGAGCCGGAACCGACCGTTCGGAAGGCGCACCACGCGCGCGCCGTGCACCGGGCAATCGTAGTGGCGGGCGAGCTTGGCGAGCAGGGGGTTCGCCAGGCACGGACGCCCGAAGAACGACACCACGACGCCGCGGGTGAAGTGCTGGTCGATCAGCTGCCCGAGATGGCCGCCGCGCTCGACCACGCCCTGCATCGCGAAGGCGCCGCCCGGCCCGGAGGCGGCGAGCCCCCCCATGGTCTTGCGCCGGACCTCCTGCACGAGGCGCGCCGCGGCCGGGTTGTTCGGCGCGCGGAATACCGCGGTGGTCTCGAGATCGAACTTCGCCGCGCAGATCGCCGGCAGCTCCCAGTTGGCGAGATGGGCCGAGAACACGAGGCCCGGGCGGCCGTCGTCGCGCAGCGCCAGGAAATGCTCCAGGCCCTCGACCTGCATGCGCTGGGTCGCGGGGTCGGCGGGGTCGAAGTCGAACAGCGTGTCGAGATGGGCGTACTCGGCGCCGGTGCGGCCGAGATTGTCCCAGGCGGACCGCGCGATCCCTCGGATCTCGGCCTCGGACGCGTCGGGGAAGGCGGCGCGCAGATTCGTCAGCGCCGTCCGGTGCGAGGGCAGCCAGGGCCCGAGCGCGCGCAGCAGCGCGCCGCCGGCATCCCCCGCGCGCTCGGGGCCGAGGACCCGCGACAGCCAGAACACCGCGCGGATCAGCGGCAGCATCGCATAGCCGGCGAGCCGCGGCAGGTTGCGCTTCAGGGTCAGGGCGAGGCGCAGCAACGGGTCACTCTCGGGTGGGAGGCGTCCCGTCGAGGCGGGGCGCGGGCGCGGCGGGCGACGCCGCGCGGGAAGCTCCGCGGGCTTAGATCATTTCATCGCGACAGGGGAGGGCGTCAGAAGCTCACGAGGATCTTGCCGAAGACCTGGCGCGATTCCAGCCGTTCGAGCCCCTGCGCGAAGTCCGCCAGAGGATAGACGGTGTCGACGACGGGGCGGATGCCGTCGGCCATCTTGTCGAGCGATTCCGCAATGTTGGCGAGCCGGCAGCCGAACGAGCCGGTGATGCGGTATTGCTGCTGGAACAGCTGCATCAGGTTCATCGTCGTCGAGACGCCCGAGGTCGAGCCGCAGGTCACGAGGCGGCCGCCGCGCTTGAGGCAGAGCAGCGAGCCGTTCCAGGTGTCGGGGCCGACATGCTCGAACACCACGTCCACGCCCTTCCGCTTGGTCAGCCGGCGGACCTCGCCCTCGAAGCGCTCGGTGCGGTAGTTGACGACGTGGTCGGCCCCGAGCGCGGCGGCCTTGGCGCCCTTCTCGTCGTCGCCCACCGTCGTGTAGACGGTGCAGCCGATGGCCTTGGCCATGCGGATCGCCGCGGTGCCGATCCCTGAGCCTCCGGCATGGACCAGGATGCTCTCGCCGGGCTCGAGCTTGGCGTTGTCGAAAAGCATGTGCTGCACCGTGCCGAAGGCGATGCCGGCGCAGGCCGCGTCGGTGAGGCTGACCGCGTCGGGCACCTTGACCACGAGCCGGGCCGGCATGGTGACGAACTCGCGGGCGAAGCCGTCGATGTGGAAGCCCATCACCCCGCCGACATCCTCGCAGAGGTTGTCGCGGCCCTCGGTGCAGGCGCGGCATCGGCCGCAGGTCATCGCGCCGTAGAGCGCGACCTTGTCGCCGGCTTCGAGCCCCTCGACGCCCTCGCCGAGCTCGGCGATCTCGCCCGCGGCCTCGGCGCCGACCGTCAGCGGCAGACGCCGCTTGGCGAAGGCCATCCCGCGAAAGCCCCAGACGTCGATGAAGTTCAGGCCGACCGCGCGGACGCGCACCCGAACCTCGCCGGGACCGGGGGGAGGGGGCGCCTCGACCTCGGTCAGGCGCAGGTCGCGGTCGCCGAAGAGTTGCAGGGCTTGCATCGGATGACTTTCAAACGCTTGGCCGGCCCCGCCCGGACCTCGGCCGATCCCAATCACGCCCGCATCCCGAGGTGCTCGCGCCAGCGGGCCTCGAAGGAGCCCTCCAGCGGGCGGAGCGATCCCTGGAGTTCTCCTTCGAGGCCTCCGCTTCGCTCCGGCACCTCGGGATGAGGGCGCGGGGTGGCCGTAACATATCTCATCCGTCCGCAGCACCAGCGCATGGCGGTGCGACAACGCCAAGATCGTCACGGACCGCCGCATCCTGCTCGCCACGCCATTCCTCGAGGCGAGGATCGAGATCGACGAGATGCAGCGACGGGTCGTCCGATCCCGCATCGCTTGGAGCCCGAGCTGCCATCACATCGGCCTGCACGACCGAATCCGAGACGGGGATCTCATTCCGGCGCGAGGTAGCGCCGCCGCGCCCAGCCCACGGTGCGGCCGACCTTGACCCGGCACCACGTCGTGCGGCTCGGCGTGTCGTTGGTGCAGCCGACGACGAGCGCGCGGGCGCGGATCTCGCCGACCACCTCGGCCGCCGGGTCGGGCTCGGCGCGGATGCTCAGCGTCTCGCCGCGCGGCAGGCCGTCGACGCGGTACGGGACCGGATCGGCCCGCACCGCACCGCACCGCACCGCACCGGTGCCGAGGTGTAGCAGCAGGCCGGCGAGGGCCGGACGGACGAGGAGCGAGGCGCGCATGATCAGCGGTGGACGCCCATCATCGCCGTCAGGCCGCCGTCGACGGGCAGGACCGCGCCGGTGACGTAGGCGGCGGGATCCGCCATCAGGAAGGCGGCCAGCGCCGCCACCTCCGTCGGGTCGGCGAAGCGGCCGGCGGGAATCTGGCGCTCCATGCCGGCGCGGTGGGCGGCGTATCCGGCCATCATCGGGGTGTCGACGAAGCCCGGGGCGATCACGTTGACGGTGACGCCGCGCTTGGCCGACTCGATCGCCAGGGTGCGGCAATAGGCGATCAGCGCACCCTTGGTCGCCGCATAGGCCGCGTTGCCGGTGTTGGCGCGCAGCGCCGCCACCGAGCCGATCGCGACGATGCGCCCGGCCCGCGCCCGGATCATCCCGCGCACGAGGCTCTTGGCGATCCGCGTCAGCGAGAAGAAGTTCACCTGCATCAGGGCCTCGGCGCGCTCCTGATCGAGCATCGCGGCGAGCGCGTCGTAGGATTGGCCGGCATTGTGGACGAAGCCGTAATAGCTCTTCGCCTCCGCCGCCTCGCAGAAGGCGTCGAGGGCGCCGCGGTCGGCGAGATCCAGCGGGATCGCCTCGAAATCCGCGTCGGGATGGCGGTCGCGCAGCTCGGCGAGCAGGGCCTCGGCCGGCGCCTGCGACGCGCGGAAGGTGAAGTCGACGCCGTGCCCGGCGGCCGCCATCGCCCGCACGATCGCCGAGCCGAGGCCCGAGGCGCCGCCGGTGACCAGGATGCGGCGAGCCGCGGTCGGTGCCGCGCTCATGCCGGCTCGGACCCGAGCACGAGGCAGGTGTTCTGGCCGCCGAAGCCGAACGAGTTCGACAGGACGCGCGCCACGGGCAGGTCGCGCGCCGCGGTGACGATGTCGAGCGGGATCGCCGGATCCGGCACGGCGTAGTTGATCGTCGGCGGGATGCGTCCGTGCCGGATCGTCAGCAGCGAGATCACGGCCTCGATCGCCCCGGCGGCGGTCAGCGTGTGGCCGAGCATCGACTTGTTCGAGGTCACCGGGATGCGCGCGGCGGCGTCCCCGAACACCGCCATCAGGCCCATCGCCTCCATGCGGTCGTTCTCGGGCGTCGAGGTGCCGTGGGCGTTGACCGTGTCGACCGCCTCCGGCCCGATCCCGGCATCGTCGAGGCTGGCGCGGATCGCCGCGATGATCGGCGCGCCGTCGGGGCTGGAGCGGGTGCGATGGAAGCCGTCGCCCTTCTCGCCGCAGCCCAGCACGTAGCCGAGGATCGTCGCGCCGCGCGCGACGGCCGAGGCCGCGTCCTCGAGCACGAGCGCGGCCGCGCCCTCGCCCATGACGAAGCCGTCGCGATTCTTCGAGAACGGCTTCGAGGCGGTCTCCGGCGGGTCGTTCTGGGTCGACAGCGCCGAGAGCAGCGAGAAGCGGATCAGCGATTCCGGGTTCACCGAGCCGTCGGTGCCGATGCAGAGCGCCGCCGTCATCTCGCCGCGCCGGATCGCCTCGACGCCGAGCTGGATCGCGGTGGCGCCCGACGAGCAGGCGGTGGAGAGCGAGATCGGCGAGCCCTTGGTGCCGAAGCGGTCGGCGATGCGGTCGGCCACGGTGCCGAAGATGAAGAGGTCGTGCCACGCGTCGAACTTGCGCGAGGCCGCCGCGTGCTGGAGACCGGCATAGGTCACCGGCCCGTCGCCGCCGCAGGCCTCCGCCAGGGCCTGGCGCTGCGGCCATTCCATCTCGACCGGCGGCACCGCGATGAACAGGGCGCCCGGGAAGTCTCCGGCAGCGCCGATGCCGGCCTGCGTCACCGCCTCCTCGGCCGCCACGCGGGCGAAGCGCTCGGAGAGGGCGGGGGCGACCAGTGGATCTGTGTCGAGGAAGTCGACCGTGCCGGCGATGCGCGTGCGCAGCCCGTCCGTCGGGAAGCGCGCGATCGCGTGGATGCCGGATCGCCCCTGCGTCAGGGCGGTCCAGGTCGCGTCCTGGCCGTGCCCGAGGGAGGAGACGATGCCGAGACCGGTGACGGCGACGAGCGGGCGACCGCGGGCGTCGCGATGGGAATGTCCTGCCATGGCGCCGTCTTAATCGGTTTTTTTCGGCCGTGCATCCCGCGGCGTGACGGACCGGGCTCGGCCGTCAGACCCACTCGCCCCGGCGCATCACCGGCACGGACTGCCCGTCGGCGGCGATGCCGTCCACGTCGACCTCGGCCGAGCCGATCATCCAGTCGATGTGGATCAGGCTGCGGTTGGCGCCGCGTGCCGCAAGGTCGTCCTCCGAGAAGTCCGCGCCACCGCCCACGAAGCACTTCGAGTAGGCCTGGCCGAGGGCGATGTGGCTCGCGGCGTTCTCGTCGTAGAGCGTGTTGTAGAACAGCAGCCCCGATGCCGAGATCGCCGAGGAGGCCGGCACCAGCGCGACCTCGCCCAGGCGGCGGGCGCCCTCGTCGGTGTCGAGGACGCGGGCCAGCACGTCGGCGCCCCGGGTTGCGGCCGATTCGACGATGCGGCCCTCCGCGAACCGCACCTGGATGCCCTCGATCAGGGTGCCCTGGTACGAGAGCGGCTTGGTGCTGGCGACGTGGCCCTCGACCCGCGCCCTGTGCGGCGTGGTGAAGACCTCCTCGGTCGGGATGTTGGCGTTGCAGGTGATGCCGCTGCGCGAGGTCGCCGCGCCGCCGCACCATTCGTGGTCGTCGGCGAGGCCTACGGTGAGGTCGGTGCCCGGCCCCCGGAAGCGGATCGCCGAGAAGCGGTGTCCGTTCAGCCTGTCCTTGCGCGCGTGGAGGTGGGCGTTGTGCGCGGCCCAGGCGGCGACCGGATCGGGGCCGTCGACGCGGGAGGCGGCGAACACCGCATCCCAGAGCTTGGCGACCGCCTCCGCCTCGTGGAGGTCGGGGAACACCGTGCGGGCCCAGGCCGGGGTCGCGGCCGAGACGATGGTCCAGTTCGTGGCGAAGTTGGCGATCAACTCGAGCGCCGGCACGTAGGCCTTGGAGCGCGACCGGTTGGCGCGGGCGACCTTCTCCAGATCCTGGGCCGACAGCAGCGACGGGTCGTCGCCGCTGATCGCGAGGCGGGCGGCGCCGTTGCGGTAGGCCTCCGCCATGCCCGCATAGAGCCACCCGGCGGCGGTATCGAAGGCCGCGTCCGAGGCGTGGGCGAAGCGCGCGAGCGTCGCGGCGTCGTCGCCGAGCAGGGTCGTCACCAGCGACGCCCCGGCGCGGTAGGCCTCGACGGTGATGGCACGCGCCAGCGGCAGCGCGTCGAGGGGCGCGGTCAGGACAAGCTCCTGCCCGGGCTGGAGGTTGAGCCCGACCCGGACCGCAACCGTCGCGAGCCGGTCGAGCCGCTCCTCGTGCGCCGACCTCGCGACCGGCGGCTCAGCATGCGCGTTCATCGCGACCCCTTCGAAACGTCCGATCCTGTGGTGCAAGATCGGTGCGGGGTCCATCGAGTCAAGCGGCGCGGGACCAGGTTATCTCGCCGAGGCTCTCGCGGAAGGCGAAGCGCATCAGGTGGTCGGAGACGACGTTCTCCAGGCGGGTCAGCCCGGCGGGATCGGACGTGGCGATCCGCATCAGCAGGGCGTCGGGCTCGGCGTCGAAGGTGCAGACGCGGTCCTCGCTGAACGGCACGGTGCCGTGCTCGGGGGTCGCCGAAACCGGGAACTTGTGGCTCCAGTGGCGGCAGAGCTGCTGCAGGTAGCGGCTCGCCTCGGCGGTCTGCACGCGGGCCTGAGAGGTGGGCATCTCGATGGTCTCCTTGAAACGTCTCGTCGCGAGCCGGCCGTCGCCTTCGCGACTGCGAAGGCAGGCGGGGACCCAAGCAAGTGCCGGACCCTGGCGCCGGGCGCCGCGACCGGGGTTGACGATAAAACGCAACCTCAGCCGTTAACGCCCCGCTAACGCAGGGAAACCCGCACGCTCCCGGTCTTCTCCCGACCGGTCGCGATTCGAACCTTGGACCGGCCGGAGAGCCGATTTATGGCGCGATGCGTCATCGCATCATGGCAAGACATGGTGCGTCGCACAATCGAAATCCAGCCGGCTCGGCACTCCGCGGCGGTCGGCTCAAGGCAGGGCGGGCTGCGGATCGTCGGAGAGAGCGACGACCTTGCCCGGGTTGAGCCGGTCCTGCGGGTCGAGGCCGGCCTTGATCGCGCGCATCAGGTCGAGGGCGACCGGGTCGGCGTAGTGCTGCAGCTCGTCGCGCTTGATCAGGCCGACGCCGTGCTCGGCGGCGATCGAGCCGTCCATCGCGGTCACGATGTCGTGGACGATGCGGTTGAAGTCCGCCCAGGTGCCGAGGAACGCGGCCTTGTCCATGCCGACCGGCTGGCTCAGGTTGAAGTGCATGTTGCCGTCGCCGACATGGCCGAAGGCGCAGACCCGCAGGCCCGGCATCGCCGCCTCGCAGGCCGCGCTCGCCTGCTCGACGAAGTCGGCGAGCCGCGACAGGGGCACCGACACGTCGTGCTTGATCGAGCCGCCCTCGTAGCCCTGCGCATCCGAGAGATGCTCGCGCAAGGCCCAGAGCGCGAGGTTCTGCGCCTCGCTCGCCCCGAGCGTCGCATCCTCCACGAGCCCGTCCTCGATCGCCTCGGAGAGCGCCGCCTCGAGCTCGGCCCGGGTGTCGGCGTCGGGCCGGGCGGAGGCGAGCTCGATCAAGGCGTAGGCGCCGTGCTCGCCCGCGAGCGGGCGGACCGTGCCGGGCATGTGCCGCAGCACCATGTCGAGCCCGACCGGCGGGATGAACTCGAAGGCGGTGAGGTCCCGGTCGGCGCGCCTGCGCAGGCGCGCGAACAGGTCGAGCGCCACGCGGGCCGAGGGCAGCCCGACAAACCCGACCGTGCGCGAGGCGGGCTTCGGGAAGAGCTTCAGCACCGCCTTGGTGATGATGCCGAGGGTGCCTTCCGAGCCGACGAACAGGTGCTTGAGGTCGTATCCGGCGTTGTTCTTGCGCAGAGCCTTGAGGCCGTTCCACACCCGGCCGTCGGCGAGCACCACCTCGAGCCCGAGGACGAGGTCGCGGGCGTTGCCGTAGGCCAGCACCGCGATCCCGCCGGAATTGCACGCCAGCGCGCCGCCGATCCGCGCCGATCCGCGCGAGGCGTAGGAGAGCGGGAACAGCAGCCCGGCGGCGTCGGCCGCGTCCTGCACCTCGGCGAGGATCGCGCCGGCCTCGACCACGATGCTGGCGTTCACCGGATCGAGCGCGAGAACGCGGTTCATCCGCGCGAGCGACAGCACCACGCCGCCATGCGGAACGCCGCCGCCGACGAGCCCGGTGTTGCCGCCCTGCGCCACCACCGCGACGCCCGCCGCCGCGCAGGCCTCGACCACGAAGGCGACCTCCTCGGTCGAGCCCGGCCGAACGGCGGCGAGCGCCGAGCCGCGGTAGAGCTTTCGGGACTCAACGAGATACGGGGCGAGGTCGGACGGGTCGGTCAGAACATGGGCGGCCCCGAGGCGCGCGCGCAGGGCTTCGAGGAGGGTGTCGGCGGACGGGGCCGGGGCGAGGGTGGGTTCGGTCATGATCGGTTCTTCGGCAGGGATTCTCTCGCGGACGCGGCCGCGATGCAAACGCTGCGGGCTGGCATGGACCGGTCGGTGGCCTAAGACTAGCCGCAGCGGGCACCCGGTCCACCCGATGCCCGAACGACGACCCGCCCCTGTCTCACGAGGCACGCCATGCTGTCCGTCATCCCGAACCCGCCCCGCGTCGCCCTGCCGGTCGCCGGCAGCACGGACCTGTTCCCGGTGCGCCGGGTCTACTGCGTCGGCCGCAACTACGCGGCGCATGCCCGCGAGATGGGGAAGGACCCCGACCGCGAGCCGCCGTTCTTCTTCATGAAGCCGGCCGACGCGCTGCAGCCCTGCGGGCCCGAGCCGACGCGGCACCCCTATCCGCCGCGCACCGAGAACTACCATTTCGAGATCGAGCTGGTGGCGGCGCTCGCCAGCGGCGGCCGCGACATCCCGGTCGAGGCCGCGCGCGATCACGTCTACGGCTACGCCATCGGCCTCGACATGACCCGGCGCGACCTGCAGGACGAGGCCAAGGCCCTGGCCCGGCCATGGGACCTCGGCAAGGCGGCCGACCTCTCCGGCCCGATCGGCCCGATCCATCCGGTCGCCGAGATCGGCCATCCGGCGGCCGGACCGATCACCCTCTCGGTCGACGGCGCCGAGCGCCAGCGCGGCGACCTCGGCGACATGATCTGGTCGGTCGCCGAGCAGATCGCCTACCTCTCGGCCTATTTCGCGCTTGAGCCGGGCGACCTGATCTTCACCGGCACGCCGGCCGGCGTCGGCCCGGTGCGGCGGGGCGAGCGCATGGTGGGGGCGATCGCGGGGCTGGGCGAGATCGTCCTGGACGTGGCCTGAGCGGCCGCGCGGCTCCGCCGATGACGAAGCTCCTCGACCGGCCGCTGGCGCGCCGCCTGTTCCACCTCGGCGCGCTGGCGGCGCGCGGCATGACGCTCGGCGTCCGCGGCGCGGCCTTCGACGCGCAGGGCCGGGTCTGCCTCGTGCGCCACACCTACGTCAGCGGCTGGCAGCTGCCGGGCGGCGGCGTCGAGCGCGGCGAGACCGCGCCGGAGGCGATGGCGCGCGAGTTCCGCGAGGAAGCCGAGATCGCCGTCGATCCCGCGGTCGCCCTGCGCCTGCACGGCTTCTACCGCAACCGCGCGGCCTCGCCGCGCGACCACGTCGCCCTCTACGTCGCCCCGGCCTTCACGGTGCTCAGGGAGAAGCGGCCCGACCGCGAGATCGCGGCCTGCGCCTTCTTCGCCCTCGACGCCCTGCCGGACGCGACCACCCGCGCGACGGTGGAACGCCTGCGCGAGATCCGCGACGGCCGTCCGCCCGCCGATCTCTGGTGAGATCGGACGGACGCGAAAAATCCTCGCAGCCGGCGCTTGCAACGCCGGTTGGAATGGTGTTTAGAGAGCGCCGCCGGGGCCGCCGGGCACGAGAGTTTCCAGCGGGCCAGCATTGTGAGCGGGTGTAGCTCAGGGGTAGAGCACAACCTTGCCAAGGTTGGGGTCGAGGGTTCGAATCCCTTCGCCCGCTCCAATTCAGGCACTGATCGAACTGCAAGAGCTGGCTCAGGCCGGCTTTTTGCGTTTCGGGACCGTCTTCGGAAATTGCGGCCTTTCATGATCGAGCCGGCCGTCGCGCCTTGTGCGTGTGGGCTGCGCCTTCCCGCTCGATCATCGCGGCGCGCGCGATGCGTCATCGTTCAGAATGCCGCGCAGGGCTTTCCGCCGGGCAGCACGACTTCCTCGCGGCCGAGATAGGTCTTGCCGGCCCGCACTGGCCAGGTCTTGCTGACCACGAACGTCCAGCGGTTCAGGACGGGGAAGACGCCGAACACGGCGGTGTAGGGCAGGCGCAGCTCGGCCATCACCAGGCGGTCCCCGGGGCTTGCCGTTCCGGCCGGCGCGGGGCCGATCGTCGAGCCGGCCGCGCGCTGCGTGTCGTTGCGCGCGACGCTGGAGCAGACCTTCGCCACGGGGGTCGACCCGTCGAGGTAGATCCCGCCGGCGGTGAGCACGATCCCGGCACGGCCGAGATCGTACGGGCTCGAGACGGCCTGTGCGGCGGCGTAGACGTCGGCGATGTCGGTCACGTCGGCGCGCGAGATCAGGTCCGCCATCGTCGTCGCCGCGAGCGAGACCCGGCGCCCCGTGGTGATCGCGCGCGGAAGCTCGATCGAGGCCATGAACATCAGGACCAGGATCGGGGCGATGAAGGCGAACTCGACGCCGCTGACGCCGCCTTCCGCACGCGCGAACCGCCCGAGGCCGCCCCGGCCCGCCGTCATTGGCAGGGCTTCGCGTCGTAGGCTTCCGCCCGGAAGATCACGGTCGAGACGAGGAGCTGGCGGTTGTCGGCGAGGCGACGCCCGGTGAAGTCGAGGAACGCGAACAGCCGCAGGATCGGGACGGCCGCGCGGATCGCGATCACGTCGTCCCCCGTCGGGCACTGGAACTGGGTGCCGAAACTCTGCGAGACGGTCTTGGTCTGTGTGTCGTAGGGCTCGGACACCTGCGAGCCCTTGAAGGTCTCCGCCCGCGTCACGTCGAGGCGGACGTCCCGGCAGGCGAAGAACAGGCTGGAATTGCCGCACATCAGCTGCCGCAGGCGCTGTGCCGGATCCGAGCCGTCGGCCTGGTCTTGGAACTCGCCCGTCCGCAGCAGGCGCGACGCCCGGTCGACGGAGACGTCGAGGGTCTGCTGGGCCAGCACGACCACGCCGGATTCGGCGACGACGCCGAGCAGGGCGATGAAGGGCAGCGCCAGCATCGCGAACTCGACGGCGGCGACGCCGCGACGGTCGGCCAGCAGGCCCGCCCGGATCGGAGCCACCGCGGACACGAACCGGACCCGCGCCCATGCGTGAACCGATGCGCGGCGAAGCCACGCCCGGAGATCCGCAGCGCGAACGGCGATCGAGCCGACGGGTCCGGGCCGATCGATCGGCAACGTGCAGCGTGTCCTGGGCGTCCGACGCATTCTCGGCCTGAAGGGCATCGGATCGCCGATCGTCGGCCCGGTCCTACCCCGAATGGACCGCAGTCTACGGTGGTAGAGCTTTAAAATTCCTGAGGCCGGGCAAGGCAATCGCAGCGGCGACGACGCGATCCGAGCGGCGAACAGGCCTACAACCTGGGGTAATACCGATATTCGATGCCGGCCGGGCGCTACGGTCGATGTCGTCGACAGGCCGCCGCAAATTTCTACCTGTAGATGTAGATTCAGGCTCGATCCTGCAACGGTTCTCGACCGGAGACGAGCATCGACCCTAAAAATTCAATCCTTGATTGTTTTAATAGAGTCATGCACGCCAGACACGATCACTCTGCGCCCGCCTCCATCCGATCGGATCGAGAGGGCCTTTCATTAATCCGAAGCCTGTAGACCCGTCGGTTCAAGATGGGCCGAGGAGGCGGTCGGGATGGGGAGCGGGTGGCGAACGGGGCATCGCGGCGGCGTGGCGTTCGCGTCCGCGGCGTCTCGCTTCCGGGCGTTCGGAGCCGACGGACGCGGCGCCGTGGCCGTCATCTTCTGCCTCTGCGCGACGGTGCTGCTCGGCCTCGTCGGCGGCGGCGTCGACTATGCGCGCCTCGCGGCCCGGCGGAACCAGTTGCAGGCCGCCGTCGACGCCGGAGCGCTCGCCGGCGGCAACGCCCTCAAGCTTGCCCTGTCGAGCACCGCCGCGGTGGTCGGCGTCACCGAGCAGACGGTGCGATCGGAGGCGAAATCGCCGCCGGACCGGCCGCTGACCGTGCAGGTCACGGTCGCGCCCGACAAGACCAACGTCGCGGCGATCGCCGCCGAGAGCTACAATCTGTCCTTCGGCAGCTTCGTCGGGATGCCCGCCGCCAAGCTCGCGGTGAAGGCGCAGGCGAGCGTCGTCGGTCGGATGCGCCTGTGCATGCTGGCGCTCGACCCCTTCGCCGCCGGCGCGTTCAACCTGCAGAAGAACGCGCAGGTCACCGCCACCGATTGCGCCCTCTACTCGAACTCCGTCTCGGGAACGGGAATGGTGGGCCAGGACAACGCGATCGCCAAGGCGCAGACGATCTGCTCGGCCGGCGGCTACCTCGGCGTGCGCGCGAACTTCAGCCCGACGCCGCAGACCGGGTGCCCGGTGATCGAGGATCCCCTGAAGGACCGCGCCGCGCCGCCGATCGGCGCCTGCGCGACGCTGCCGTTCCCGCTCAACCTGCTCAACGTGCTCGCGATCAAGACGATCGACAGAGACATCACCCTGGAGCCGGGCACCTATTGCGCCGGCCTGCACATCACCAAGGACGCCGTCGTCACGCTGAAGCCGGGCATCTACGTGATGAAGGACGGTCCGCTCGTCGTCGACAAGAAGGCGACGCTCACCGGCACCGACGTGGCCTTCTACTTCACCGGGAACAACGGCGGCCTGGTCTTCGACAAGAAGACCACCATCAGCCTGACCGCCCCCACGACCGGGATCATGGCCGGCCTGCTGCTGTCGGAGGATCGCGGGGTCATCCTGCCGATCGATCCGACGGCGCTCGTCGACACCCTGCTCGGGGACATCATCAGCCCGACGCCGCCGCCGCTCGCCTTCACCAAGCCGGTGCGGACCTACCGCATCATCAGCGACAACGCCCGCACCATGCTCGGCACGATCTACCTGCCGGCGGGCCGCCTGGTGATCGACGCATCCAGGCCGGTGGCCGACCAGTCGGCCTACACCGTGATCGTGGCCCAGCAGATCAACCTCTACGAAGGCCCGAACCTCGTCCTCAACGCGAATTACGGCGCGACGAGCGTGCCGGTGCCGAAGGGCGTCGGCCCGGTCTCCGGCCGGCTGCTGCTGACGCAATGACGACGGGCCCCCTTCACCGCCGACGGGATGGAGCCTCATGCTCGCGCTGATCCTCGATGATGCGGAACTCAACAACCTGCT
>NZ_JAKSXU010000101.1:0-2172 GCF_022829325.1 Methylobacterium sp. J-092
CCTGGCGCGGAGAGCCCCAGGAAACAGCGATGCACCGTGACCCCCGGCGGGCAGTCCAGCGGCAGATGCCGCCACGCGCATCCTGTCCGCAGGACGTACCGGATGCCGTCGAAGACCGCGCGCAGGGGCCGGCGCCATGCGCGGCCTGTGCTGGACGGCGCCGGCAGAAGCGGCGCAAGCACCGCCCACTCTGCATCGCTGAGATTGGTTGCATAGGGCAGGCTCTCGCGCGCAAGCTCGGCGCGGGCGGCGGGCGTCCACATCGGGGTTCCTGGGTGAGCGTCAGACACTCTCCCAACGCCCGCGATGCTCGCCGCTCACCCAATAGCTAAGCTGTTCTGCCCATTATGAAACGGGGTCTAAGCGAAACAGCGCTTCACCGGCCTGGTTAGTGACCTCCATCAGCCACGGCTTGCCATCGCGCTGCCTATCTGAATCTGCTTCGAGCAAGGCCCCGGCTAGCAGCATGGCCTGCCGGCGGGCCGCCCCGATATCCGCGAGGAGCATGCCCTCACGATCCAGGGTGCCGACGCCGTCATGGACGTTGAAGTGATAGTGAGGCATCGCGCGCTCTGCGAGGATAGGCGGAAGCACAGAACGCTCGCAGTCGCCAGCGCCTAAAACCGGCCAACGATACAGTTCAATCGCCTAATAAGGCCAACTGTTCCTGCCAATTTATGTAACAAAAGCTAACTTAGCGCGCTGACCCTATTGTATCCTTTCACACCGAGACAGCACCATGCTGCAGTCACTCCAAAATTGAAGGTGCAACGACGGGCCCAGCTTCTACCGCAGCAGCCATGTGCCGACATAGGTGAGGGCGGCCGAGTAGACGGCATGCCCATCTTCATCCGTTACCAGCACCGTTATGGTTTGACGTTCACCGTCCTTTGGCACATCGTACGCAGCGATGGCAGGAAGCAGCTTCTTGGCCTCTAGAACAGCGCCTTGCAGGTCGGCACATTCGGTGCCCTCATCTGATCGGCCCCCACGAGGTGGTCCAAGGGTAAAGTTAGTGCACGGTTGGCCGTTCTGCCACGGGTAGCTTGGCCGGCGGAGCTTGTTGGGCGAGCGCAGCCGGCCAAGCGGAGAAGGCTGGCACGAACACCTCCGGTGCCGGCGGCTGGTATTTCAGCGATGCATGCGGGCGCACGCCGTTGTAGTGACGTCGCCAGCTTTCGATCACGACCTGCGCTTCCCTGAGTGTGTGGAAGATCTCGCCGTTGAGGAGTTCGTCGCGAAGCCGTGCGTTGAAGCTTTCGACGTAGCCATTCTCCCACGGTGAGCCTGGCGTGATGTAGGCCGTCTTTGCCCCGACGCCGGTGATCCAAGCTTGTACGATCTTCGCAACGAACTCCGGTCCGTTATCCGAACGGACATGGCTCGGTACGCCACGCAGGATGAACAGATCCGAGAGCACATCGATGACGTCGGTTGCCTTCAGCTTGCGGGCGACTCGGATCGCTAAGCATTCATGTGTGAACTCATCGACCACGTTGAGCATCCGGATCTTGCGCCCATCGTGCGTGCAGGCCTCGACGATATCGTACGACCACACGTGATTGCGGTGTTCCGAGCGAAGACGGACGCAGGAGCCGTCGTTGTCCCAGATCCGCCCCCGCTTGGGCTGTTTGGCTGGGACCTTCAGCCCCTCACGCCGCCAAATGCGATCGACGCGTTTGTCGTTGACCAACCATGCGGCCGCCTTCAGCAGCGCGCTGATCTTGCGGTAGCCATAGCGTCCATACTTCTCAGCCGACGCCACGAGATCGGCCGTCAGCGCCTCTTCGTCGTCGCGGCCCCGCGGTACCTTGCGCTGTGTCGAGCGATGCTGTCCGAGCGCCCTGCAGGCACGGCGCTCGGAAACGGTCATCGTCCGCATGATGTGCTCGACACAGGCGCGTCGGCGCGCAGGGCTCAGAAGTTTCCCCGGGACGCCGCCTGCCGGATCCGCTTGTCCAGCGTCAAATCGGCGATGGATTTTCGCAGCCGAGCATTCTCGGCCTCAAGACTCTTCATCCGTCGAACTTGATCCGACTTCAGGCCGCCACACCCACGTCGCCACCGGTAGTACGTCACCGAACTCACACCGAGCGCGCGGATTGCATCGGCCACGCTCTGGCCCTGTGAGATCAGCACGTCCGCCTGCCGCAGCTTCGCGACGATCTCCTC
>NZ_JAKSXU010000112.1:0-33845 GCF_022829325.1 Methylobacterium sp. J-092
GGGGCCGGGCGTGGTGGTTGGGGCGGGGCCGGGTGGCGCGCGGGCCGCGGTCGTACGCCGGCTGCGTCCCGGGCGACGGCTCGACCGATCCAAAGACCGGACAGAGCTACTACACCGCCCGCATCCGCGTGCGCGAGACCCAGCGCGAGCGCCTGGGGGAGGTCCAGGTCGTGCGCGGCATGACGGTCGAGGCCTGCCTCCAGATCGGCGAGCGCTCCGTGATGAGCTACCTGATAAAGCCGCTCGCCGACCAGGTCGCCAAAGCCTGGCGCGAGAAGTAGGCACGCGGGCACGGCCCTGCGCGATGCTTCGCTGCGGTGCCTTGCCTCGTGCGGCCGAATCCTGATATGGGGCCCGCTCTTTCCGCGATGCGTCCGCCGCCATCGCCGTGCGCCCGCGAGGGCGTGCGATCCCGACACCCTTTCGATGGACGGCCGGTCCGACCCGCGCCGCGTGCAAGACCGATGAAGATTCGCAACTCCCTCAAGTCGCTCCGTGGCCGCCACCGCGACAACCAGCTCGTGCGCCGCAAGGGCCGGGTCTACGTCATCAACAAGACCCAAAAGCGCTTCAAGGCCCGCCAGGGCTGAGGCGTCGCGGCATCCGTCCCCGACGGATGCCCAACCGGGCGGCGCGACCGCCCCCGCCGCGCGGCATCCCGCGCGTTGACGCCGGCGGGCGGGGGGACCAAGCTCCCCGCATGGCGCCCATCGCTCGACCGCTTCTGTTCGTCCTGCTCGCGACCGTCTCGACGGCCGCCGCCGCGGCGCCGCCCGGCAATCCGGACCGCCATCCGCCGGCCGCCGCCGAGCCGAAGGCGCAGGACCGCAAGCCCGCCGCCAGCCTGAACGAGCTGTACGAGCGTCTCCGCAACGCCGAGGACGACGCCGAGGCGAAGGGCGTCGCGACCCTGATCGAGCGCCGCCTCGACCGGTCCGGCAGCGCCACCGTGGACCTCCTCACCGATCGCGCCCGCCAGGCGATGACCGCACAGGACTTCGCCCTGGCCGCCGAGCTGATGGACCGCGCCACCGCGATCGAGCCGGCCTGGTCCGAGGGCTGGAACCGGCGCGCGACGGTGTTCTGGCTCCTGACCGACAGGGAATCGGCGATCGCCGACCTGCAGCGTGCGCTGGTGCTGGAGCCGCGCCACTTCGAGGCCTGGGCGGCCCTCGGCCGGATCTACCTGTCGATGGACGACAAGGCGCGGGCGATGAACGCCTATCGCCGGGCGATCGCCATCTACCCGCGCATGCCGAAGCTCAAGGACGCGATGGAGCGTCTGTCACCCGAGGTCGACGGTCGCGACCTGTGAAGGCCGTGATCCTCGCGCTCGCGAGCCTGCTCGGCCTCGTCGCGGCCCTGATCGGCGCCGTCCTCGGCGCGGGCGCGGTGGCGACGCTGATCATCACCGCCCGGGTCTCGGCGCAGCATCCCCCGGAAGGGCCGTTCGTCGACGTAGCCGGCGGCCGCCTCGCGACGATCCAGGCCGGCCCCGAGACCGGGGCCCGCGCCACGGTCGTGCTGCTGCACGGGGCCTCGGCCAACGCCTCCGACCCGATGGAGGGCGTCGGGCGGGCGCTCGCCGCGCAGGGTTTTCGCGTCGTCGCCTTCGACCGGCCGGGCTTCGGCTGGAGCGACCGGCTCTCGGGCGGGGACGCCGCCGCCCCGGCGGTCCAGGGGGCGGCCATCGCCGAGGCGCTGGAGCGCATGAACGTCGGCCCGGCGATCGTGCTCGGCCATTCCTGGGCGGGCGCCCTGGCGCTGAGCCTCGCCCTCGACCATCCCGAGCGCGTCTCCGGGCTGGTGCTGGTCGCGCCGGTGGCGCTGCCGTTCCGCGAGGCGCGGACCCCGGCCTGGTACTGGCGCCTCGCGCTCCAGCCGCCGGTGGCGTGGCTGCTGAGCCGGACGCTCGGCCCGCCCATCGGCCTGCGCTTCCTCGAGACGGCGGCGCGCAACGTGTTCCAGCCGCAGCCGGTGGCGGAGGGCTACGTCGACCGCAGCCGGGCCGCCCTGGTCCTGCGCCCGGCCACCCTGCTCGCCAGCGTGCAGGACCTGGTCGCGCTCCCCGCAGCCCTCGCCGCGCAGGCGCCGCGCTACAAATCGCTGCGCGTGCCGACGACGATCGTCACCGGCGATGCCGACGGCGCCGTCGGCAACACGAGTCAGGCCGAACCCCTGAGCCGCACGATCCCGGGGGCCGACCTCGTCGAGCTGCCGGGGATCGGCCACATGGTGCCGTGGGTGTCGACGCAGGCGCTGGTCGACGCGGTGTCGAAGATGGCCGAGCGGGTCGCCGCGCCGGAAGCCGCCCCGGTCGCGCCCTGAGGCGCCGCCTGGACCGGTCGGCGGTCGGATCGGCCGTCAGCGCGACGCGGAAGGCCAGACGACGGCTCGGGCCACGACGACGTGGATGCCGTTGAAGGTCGCCGCCGACGATCCCTACGGGACTTGGCCGAGGGCGAGGGCGTCCGACACGCGACGACGGAACGCCGCGTCGTCCTTGCCGGTCGGCAGGCGATAGGCCGGGAGGCCGTCGGGTGGCTGCGACGTCATCGGGAAGCCTCGCTACGATCGCCGCCGGGGCGAGCGGCGGCGCTCCGTCCCGCCGAAGAACGGGACGGAGCGGCCGATCACGCCTTCGCGGCGTGCTCGCGGGTGATGAAGGCGATGCGCACGAGGTTCGTCGCGCCCGGCGTCCCGAAGGGGACGCCGGCGACCACGATGACGCGGTCGCCGACCTCGGCGAAGCGCTCGCGCACCGCGAACTTCGCGGCCCGGAAGGCCATGTCGTCCACGTCGCTGGCATCGTTGGTGACGATCGGGTGCGTGCCCCAGGCGATCGCCAAGCGGCGCGCGGTCTCGCGCTTGGGCGTCAGCGCGATCACCGTGGCGTTCGGGCGCTCGCGCGAGAGCCGGAGCGCGGTCGAGCCCGAATGGGTCCAGGCCATGATCGCCTCGAGGTCGAGCGCGTCGACCATCTGGTGGGCGGCCGCCGCGATGGCGTCGGCGGCGGTGTGGTCCGGCGTCGAGTTCTGCGCGCGGATGATCGACCAGTACAAGGCGTCGCGCTCGACCTCCTCGGCGATGCGGCTCATCATGCCGATCGCCTCGAGCGGGAAGGCGCCCGACGCGCTCTCGGCGGAGAGCATCACCGCATCCGCGCCCTCGTAGACCGCGGTCGCCACGTCGGACACCTCGGCGCGGGTCGGCACGGGGGCGGTGATCATCGATTCGAGCATTTGCGTCGCGACGACGACGGGCTTGCCCATCCGCCGGGCGCCGCGGGTGATGCGCTTCTGCACGCCGGGCACCTGCTCCAGCGGCATCTCCACGCCGAGGTCGCCGCGGGCCACCATCACGCCGTCGGAGATCTCCATGATCTCGTCGAGCCGGGTCAGCGCCTGCGGCTTCTCGATCTTGGCCATCACCAGGGCGCGGCCGGCGCAGACCTTCTTCACCTCGGCCACGTCCTCGGGGCGCTGCACGAAGGACACCGCGATCCAGTCGGCGCCGACGTTGAGGCCGGCCTCGAGGTCCGAGCGGTCCTTGTCGGTCATCGCCGGCAGCGGGATCACCGTGTGGGGCAGGGAGACGCCCTTGCGGTTCGAGATGCGGCCGCCGACCTCGACGCGGGTCACGGCGCGCGTCTCGCTCGCCTCGGTGACGGTGAGGCGCAGCTTGCCGTCGTCGATGATGACGGAGTGGCCCGGCTCCAGGGCGGAGAGGATCTCCGGATGGGGCAGGTAGCAGCGGTGGACGTCGCCCGGCGTCGGGTCGCCGTCGAGGACGAAGCTCGCGCCGTTCTCGATCATCGCGAACCCCTCGGCGAAGGCGCCGAGCCGGAGCTTCGGGCCCTGGAGGTCGACCAGGATGCCGATCGGGCGCTTGAACTCGCGCTCGACCGCGCGGATCGCCTCGACCTTCTCGGGCAGCTTCTCGCGCGGCAGGTGGCTCATGTTGAGCCGGAACACGTCCACGCCGGCGCGGAAGAGTTTCGCGATCATCTCCGGCGAGTCGGAAGCCGGACCGAGGGTGGCGACGATCTTCGTGCGGCGTGAACGTTTCATCGGGCCTCCTGGGGCACATCGCTGCCGCCGCGTGCCCCTTGGCGGAACATCATGAAGTCGTGACGACGGGCATGCGGCCAGAAGCACCGGTCATGCTGCCCCGTCAAGGCGGGGCGGGGGGATCAGGGCTGCGGTGCGGCCGGCTGGTTCGGGTCGGAGAGCTGGATCGTCCAGCTCTTCTGCTCGCCGGTGTCGACCTCGAAGAAGCCGTTGCGGTCGTAGCCGCGGGCGAGGCAGTCCTCGACGCCGCGGATGGTGAACTCGCTGTCGCGGGTGCACATCAGCGAGCGCCCGCTCCACTCGCCGCCGCGCGTGTAGTCGACAGCGAAGACGTAGTAGAACCGTGCGGCCAGGGCGCCCTTGAGCAGGGTCTCGCACGCCTTCGGCGTCAGGTCCCACCAGCCCTCCGTGACCCAGCCCTGCGGGTCGCGGTAGCCCAACGCGATGCCGACCTTGCTCGGGGTGAGGTTGCACAGGCGCAGGTCCGCGCGGGCCGGCGAGGCGCCGAGCAGCGCGAGCCCGAGCGCCGCGCCGATCACGAGAAGCCGCAACGCAAACTCCCAAAAAAGTCAGCCGACGAGGATGATGCGGCAGTCGTTGACATTGGTCTTCGTCGGGCCGGGCTGAACCAGGTCGCCGATCTCGGCGAAGAACCGGGTGGAATCGTTGTCGGCCAGCATCGCGGCCGGATCGAGGCCCGCGGCGCGGGCGCGAGCCAGCGTGGTCGGGTCGACGAGGCCGCCGGCCGGGTCCGTCGCCTCGCCGCGGCCGCCGTCGGTGCCGTCGGTGTCGGCTGCGATGCCGGCGATCCCGGTCTCGCCGTCGAGCGCGATGGCGAGCGCCAGCGCGTATTCCTGGTTCGGCCCGCCATGGCCCTCGCCGCGGATCGTCACGGTGAGCTCGCCGCCGGAGATCAGCGCGACCTTGCGGCCCGAGGCCTTGATCTCGCGGGCGATGCGGGCGTGCTCGGCCGCGACCTCGCGGGCCTCGCCCTCGAGGTCGGCGCCGAGCATCACCGGCTCGTAGCCGGCGGCCTTGGCGGCGGCGGCCGCCGCCTCCAGCGCGTCGATCGGCCGGGCGACGATGCGGTACTCGGCCCGCGCGAAGGCCGGGTCGCCGGCTTTCGGGGTCTCGTTCAGCGGGTCGTTCAGCAGGCGGATCGCGGTCTCGGGCAGCGGGATCCCGCGGCGCTCGCAGATCGCGCGGGCGTCGGCGAGCGTCGACGGATCGGGCACGGTCGGGCCGGAGGCGATCACCGCGGGGTCGTCGAACGGCACGTCGGAGATCGCCAGCGTCAGGATCGAGCGGGCGTCGCGCGCGGCCACCGCGAGGCGGCCGCCCTTGATGCGCGAGAGGTGCTTGCGCACGGTGTTGATCTCGCCGATCGGCGCGCCCGAGCGCAGCATCGCGCGGGTGATCGCCTGCTTCTCGGGCAGCGTCAGGTCGCCGGCCGGCGCGATCCAGTTGGCCGAGCCGCCGCCCGAGAGTAGAACCAGCACCTCGTCGTCGGGGCCGGCGGCGGTGGCGAGCGCCAGCGCCTCCCGGGTCGCGGCGATGCCGGCCTCGTCCGGTACGGGATGGCCGGCCTCGACCATGCGGATGCCGGGCGCGTCCTGCCCGTAACCGTGGCGGGCGACGGCCAGGCCGACGATGCGGTCGTCGCCGAGCCCGTGCTGCTCGCGGTAGAACCGGCTGGCGACCGCCGCCATGCTTCCCCCCGCCTTGCCGGCGCCGAGGATGATCAGCCGGCCCGGGGTCGGCGGCGGCAGGTGCGCCGGCAGGCAGGTATCGGGGTGGGCGGCCTCGATCGCCGCGGCGAGGAAGCCGTCGAGCAGGGTCCGCAGGGCGCGCGTGGCGGGGTCGATCTCAGGCGTCATCGGTCAGGGTCTCGCGCGTCGTTTCCTCGTTCGTGCGGTCCTCGCCTTCGCGACCCGCGGGTGCGGGCAGGGGCGACGGGCTCTTTGGGCGACGGGCCTGTTTCTTGCCGTGGCCGTTTCTTGCCGTGAGCGCACGATCCTTGATACGTGCTCTGCCCGAGCCTTGCCGTGACGGCAAGACCTCCCAGCCTCCGCGAACCGAACCGGACCCGTGCCCCTGTCCCAGAGCCTCGCGCGACACCCGCCCCACCCGGTCGAGACGATCCCGGGCGATCCCGCCTGCGGGCTGATCCTGGCCTGCGACCACGCCTCGAACCACGTGCCCGACGACATCGAGCTCGGGCTGCCCGAGGGCGAGTTCCGGCGCCACATCGCCTACGACATCGGGGCGGCGGGCGTGACCCGGCGGCTCGCGGCGCTGCTCGGCGCGCCGGCGATCCTCACCGACTTCTCGCGGCTGATCATCGACCCGAACCGCGGCCGGGCCGACCCGACGCTGGTGATGCGGCTCTCGGACGGGGCGGTGGTGCCCGGCAACGCGCGGATCGACGAGGCCGGCAAGCAGGCGCGCATCGCCCGCTTCTACGATCCGTTCGACCGGGCGATCGATGCCGCGGTGGCGGCGGCCGACGCCGCGGCCGGCCCGCCGATGCTCCTGACGATGCACAGCTTCACCCCGTTCTGGCGCGGCGTCCCCCGGCCCTGGGAGGTCGGCATCCTCTACGACCGAGACGAGCGCCTCAGCGCGCCCTTGATCGCGGGCCTGCGCGCCGACCCCGCCGGGCTGACGGTGGGCGACAACGAGCCCTACGGCGGCGGCCTGCCCGGCGACACGATCGACCGGCACGCCACCGCGCGGGGGCTGGCCAACGCGCTGGTCGAGATCCGCCAGGACCTGATCGCCGCCGAGGCCGGGCAGGGCGAATGGGCCGCGCGCTTCGCCGGGCTTCTCCGCCCGCTGATGAAGGGTCGCGCTTGACGCGGGCACGCTTGACTCGGGCGCGCCCCGCGCCGACCTCCAGCGGATCATTTACGAACAGCGCGAGAGGCCGATGACCGAGATCGATCCGAAGACGCAGACCGAGCTCGAGGCGGCGGTCTACCGGCGCCTGGTGGCGCATCTCCAGGCGCGTACCGACGTCCAGAACATCGACATGATGAACCTCGCCGGCTTCTGCCGGAACTGCCTGTCGAACTGGATGAAGGACGCGGCCGACGCCGAAGGGCTCGGCCTGACCAAGGACGAGGCCCGCGAGCGGGTCTACGGGATGCCGTTCTTCGAATGGAAGGCGAAGTACCAGACCGAGGCCAGCCCCGAGCAGCAGGCCGCCTTCGCCAAATCCGCGGCGGAGCCGCACTGAACGTCCACGGCGGAGCCGCACCGAACGGCTGCGGCGGAACCGCGCTGACGCGTTCCGCCACCGGGCCGCGGCGACGCGTTCCACGGCGGGGCTGCGCGGGTCGCTCCGGCTAAGCTCCCGGTAAGTTTACTCCCCTACGAACCGGGCAGGACAGGAGAGAACCATGAACGCGCATGCCATGCCGACCCCCGGCGACGTGTCATCATCCGAGGGCGTGGCCGCCGACGAGCTTCGCGCGTTCATCGAGCGCATCGAGCGCCTCGAGGAGGAGAAGAGCGGCATCGCCGGCGACATCAAGGAAGTGATGGCCGAGCTGAAGGGCCGCGGCTTCGACGTGAAGGCGGTCCGCACCATCCTGCGCATGCGCAAGAAGGACCACAGCGAGCGCCAGGAGGAGGAGGCGATCCTCGAGCTCTACATGCAGGCGCTCGGCATGGTCTGACGGCTCGCGACGGCATGCTCGACCACGGTCGAGCATGCCGCAACGTCCGAGGCGACCTTCAGCCCACCTGGGCCAGGGCCTGCGCGATGTCCGCGATCAGGTCCTCGACGTTCTCCAGGCCGATCGACAGGCGGACGGTGTCGGGGCCGACGCAGGCTGCCTCCTTCTCGTCCTTCGGCAGCTGGCGGTGCGTCGTCGTCGCGGGATGGATCGCCAGCGACTTGATCTCGCCGATGTTCACGAGGTGCGAGATCAGCTCCAGGCTGGTGATGAACGTCAGCGCCGCCGGCTCGCCGCCCTTCAGGGCGAAGGTGAAGATCGAGCCCGGCCCCTGCGGCACGTAGCGCTGCGCCAGCGCCTCGCCGGGCTGGCCGGGCAGGCCCGGATAGCTCACCCAGGCGACGGCCGGATGGTCCTTGAGGTAGGCGGCGACCGTGCGCGCGTTGGCGCAGTGGCGCGCCATCCTGAGCGGCAGGGTCTCGATGCCGGTCAGCGTCAGGAACGCGTTCATCGGCGAGAGGCCGGGGCCGAGGTCGCGCAGGCCGAACAGGCGGCAGGCCACCGCGAACGGGTTGTCGGGGAAGCGCTCGGTGATGACGAGGCCGTCGTAGTCGGGCCATGCGCCGGTGATCAGGTTGTAGTGGTCGGTCCTCGTCCAGTCGAACCGGCCGGCGTCGCAGATCACGCCGCCGATGGTCTGGCCGGAGCCGCCGAGGAACTTCGAGGTCGAGTGCACGACGATGTCGGCGCCGTGCTCGATCGGTCGGATCAGGGCGGGCGAGGCGAGGGTGTTGTCGACGACGAGCGGCAGACCGTGGCGCCGGGCCACCTCGGCGATGCCGGCGATGTCCATCACCGTGGCGCACGGATTGACGATCGACTCGCAGATGATCGCCCGGGTCTCCGGCGTGATCGCCGCCTCGAAATCGGCCGGCGTCAGGCCCTTGGCGAAGAGCGGCTTCAGGTCGTAGCGCCCGTCGAGCCGCCGCATCAGCCCGAGCGAGCCGCCGAACAGGCGCGGCGAGGCGACGTAGGCGTCGCCGCTCTTCATCAGCGTCAGCATCACCAGCAGCAGCGCCGACTGCCCCGAGGACACGGCGATGGCAGCCTTCGCGCCCTCGAGCGCGGCCACGCGCCGCTCAAGGGCGGCGACGGTGGGGTTCGAGCCGCGCGAGTACGAGAACCCGGTGCGGCGCATGTTGAAGATGTCGGCGGCCTGCTCGGTGGAATCGAACACGAAGCCGTTGGTGAAGTAGATCGGCTGCGCCCGCGCGCCGGTGGCCGGGTCGGGGCTGGCACCGGCATGGATCGCCTGGGTGGCGAATCGGGGCGTCTTCGGCGTGTCTGTCATCGAACTCGGTCCTCGGGACCATGCCCTATCACGGCGGACCGGGGGAGGGGCAACCGCGGGCAGGGCCCGTCGGGCCTGCGGGCGTGGGCTCAGGCCGCGCGGTGGATGAAGGAGCGCAGCGTCCGGACCAGGGTGTTGGGCTCGTAGGGCTTCGGGATGAAGCGGGCGCCGTCGGGCATGTCGTAGGGGCCGGGCGTGCCCATGCCGGACACGACGAGGACCGGGATCGCCGGCCAGCGGTCGGCCACGAGGCGGGCCAGCGCGAAACCGTCCATCGAGCCTTGCGGCATGTCGACATCGGTCATCAGAACTTGAACGTCGTCGCGATTCTCAAGAACCTTCAGCGCCTTGTCCGCATGGCTCGCTTCGAGAACCGTGAAACCCGCATCGGCGAGGGTGTCGGCGGCTTCCATCAGAAGAAGGCCGTCGTCTTCCACCAGGAGAACGACGGGTTGATCTGTCGGGCTGTCGGTCATCAGGCCTGCGGACACTGTGTTTGAACACCAGCACCGGGGCCTATTCCCCGGTGTCCGCCTCGTCAAGGCGCGCACTCACGCCGGCCTCGGCCCCCACAGGATGAGGCCGGCGCCGGCGAGACAGATCATCGCGCCGGAGAGGTCCCAGCGGTCTGGCGGGCGATCCTCCACGAGCCAGAGCCAAGCGAGCGAGAGCGCGATGTAGATGCCGCCGTAGGCGGCGTAGGCGCGCCCGGCGGCCTCCGCCTCGACCCGGGTGAGCAGCAGCGCGAACCCGGCAAGCGCGAGGGCGCCGGGCAGGAGCCAGAGCGGCGAGTGCCCGAGCCTGAGCCAGGCCCAGGCGGCAAAGCAGCCGGCGATCTCGCAAAGGCCGGCCGCGACGTAGACGAGGAGCGTGGACACGCCGCGACCTCTCTCACGCCCGGCGGCGATCGCCAATGGGCGGCGCCCGCCTGGGCGTCGCGCCGGATCCCCGGCGGGGGTGCCTCAGGCGGCGACGACCGAGACGAGCGGCGCCTCCAGGGTCAGCACCGCCCCGGTCGGCGGAAACCGGAGCGCGACCGCGCCGCCGAAATCGTGGCTCAGGCACCGGGCGATCAGGCGCGTGCCGAACCCCGTCCGCGTCGGCGGCGCGACCGGCGGACCGCCGATCTCCTCCCAGCGGAAGCGGAGGCGCGCATCCGGCTCCGTCTCGTCGATCGCCCAGGAGATCGCCACCCGGCCGGCGCCGGTCGAGAGCGCGCCGTACTTGGCGGCGTTGGTGGCGAGCTCGTGCAGCATCAGCGCCAGGGTCAGGCCGTGGCCGGCGGCGAGCGTCAGGTCGGGACCGCTCACCGTGAAGCGGCCGGGCACCCCGTCGCCGTGCAGCGCCACCGCGCCGGCGACGAGGCCCGACAGCGAGGCGCTCGACCACGCGCCCTGAACCAGCACGTCGTGGGCCTGGGCCAGCGCCACGAGGCGGGCATCCAGCGCCCGGCCGGCCTCCTCCAGCGAGGGGGCGTTGCGCAGGGTCTGCGTCGCCACCGCCTGGACCAGGGCGAGGGTGTTCTTCACCCGGTGCGCGAGCTCCTGCATGAGCAGGGTCTGGCGCGCCTCGTTGCGCTTGAGGTCGGTGATGTCGCGCGACACCGCGAGAATGCGTTCGGGGCGGCCGTCGGCGCCGTCGATCGGCGTCACCGCGATGTCCCACCAGGTCGGCGCGGCGCCCGCGTTCAGCACCGCCTGGAAACGGCACGGCCGCCCGGCCCGCGCCGCATCGAGGGCGTCGCGGATGCCGGCACGGCTGTCGGGGGCGGACCAGAAATCGATCCAGGCCCGTCCGACGAGGCCGGCGAACGTCTCGACGCCCAGGACCGCGGGCCCGTTCTCGCTCACGGTGATCAGGCGGCCGTCGAGGTCCAGCACCTTCACGAAATCGGTGGTGGTCCAGAGGATGCGCCGGTTGAACTCCTCGCTGGCCCGGAGCTGCGCGTTCAGCTCCTCGGCGCCGGCGAGGCGGGCGGCACCGCGCGCCAGGTCGCGCCGGCAATGCTCCACGGTGCTCTCGGCCTCGGCGCGCATCCGCACCGCCTCGGCGACGATCCGACGTGCCTCGATGCGGCTGGCGCCGCGTTCCGAGACGACGATCCGGCCGAGGCGCGCGTTGCGTTCGGCTTCCGCGTCGGCCTGCCGGCTCGCCTCGCTCAGCAACGTCCGGAGATGGTGGTTCTCCGCCTCGAGGGCGGAGAGCCGCCGGTCGGCGACCGTGGCCTGAAAGGCGGAAATCTTGCAACTCGCGCCCGTGTCCATCGCACAAGCTCCCCTTCGACGACCGTCGCGCGGCGCCGGCGGGCGTGTCCGCGAGGCGTGCGACGGCGTATCGACCCGCGAAACGCGCGGCGTGGCGACGCGATGTCGAGACGCGGAGCGCGACCGGCGAATGAATCCGCTTCTGAGCCGCGCCCCACCCGCATCCTCACGATTCGGTGGGCGGAATTACGCTAGCATATCGGCCCGGGCCTGCAAGGCACGATTGTAGTCAAGCCGACCGGACCGGAACGGATACAAGTCTAGGCCGTCGCGCAGGACGTCACTTCTTCCGTCCAAGCAGCACGAGCCAGCCGACGCCGAGGGTGAACACGACCAGGCCGATCGTGACGAAGACCGGCGTCCCGAGGTCGATCAGGCGCGGCGCGAGCTGGGTGGCGAAGGCGGCGACCACCAGCGCCACCGCGACGCGGGCCGCCGCCCGCTCGATGCCGCGGGTGACCTTGTCGAGGCCCTTCACCTCGATCTCGACGGTGACGCGGCCCTGCTTCAGACGCACCAGCATCAGGTGGATCAGCGTCGGCAGCTCCGAGGCGGCGCCGTAGAGGCCGACGCCCAGCGCCTCGGCCTTGGATTTCAGCCCGGTCAGCGAGAACTGCGTCTGCATGCTCGCCCGCACCGTCGGGCCGGCGGCGGCGAACAGGTCGAAGTTCGGATCGAGGTGGCGCATCACGCCGTCGGCGGTGACGAGGCCCTTGAACAGGATCGCGAGGTCGGTCGGCATCGCGAGGTCGTTCTCGCGCGCCATGGTCATGAAGTCGGTGAGCACCAACCCGAGATTGAGCGGGATCGAGGAATGGCTCTCGACGAAGGCCTGCGCCGAACCTTCCAGCCGGGTCAGGTCCGGGCTGCTCGAGCCGGTCCAGTCGAGCAGCACCGCCATCAGCCCGTCGGCGTCCTGCTTCAGCATCGCGCCGATCAGCACGAGCAGCTGGTTGCGCCGCTTCTGCGACAGGCGCCCGATGATGCCGAAATCGATGAACCCGATCCGGTTACCCGACATCGCCAGCATGTTGCCCGGGTGCGGATCGGCGTGGAACACGCCCTCGATCAGAGCCATCTTCAGGAAGGCGTCGGTCCCCTTCTGGGCGAGCAGCTTCTTGTCGACGCCGGCGGCGGCGAGCCGCGCCTCGTCGTTCGGGGGGATGCCGTGGATGAATTCCTGCACCAGCACCCGCTCGGAGCACCACTCCCAGTGGATCTTCGGGAATACGATGTCGTCGCGGTCGGAGAACAGCGAAGCCAGCAACTCGCAGTTGCGCGCCTCGTTCATCAGGTCGAGTTCGCCGTTCAGGCCGGCGGCGAGGTGGCGCATCTGCTCGCCCGGTTGGTAGCGGGCCATGTCCGGCCATTCGGTCTCGACGATGCGGGCGCCGTGCGCCATCAGGCGCAGGTCCGCGTCGATGATCTTGCGCAGGCCCGGGCGCAGCACCTTGACGATGACGTCCTCGCCCGAATGCAGCTTGGCCCGGTAGACCTGGGCGATCGAGGCCGAGGCGATCGCGTTGGTGTCGAACTCGGCGAAGATCTCCTGCGGCGGCGCCCCGAGGTCGGCCTCCAGCTGCGGGCGGATCGTCTCCCAGGAGACCGGCGAGACCTGGCTGTGGAGCTTGGCCAGCTCCTCGGTCCACATCGGCGAGAGCAGGTCGGGACGGCTGGCGAGCACCTGGCCGAACTTGATGAAGGTCGGCCCCAGGGCCTCGATCGCGCGGCGCAGGCGCTCGGGCTCCGACAGGCGGGTGACGTCGATCTTCGGCTTGCGGCGCGGAAGGATCGGGATGTAGCGCAGCCCGAGCCGGTCCACGACCTTGTTGACGCCGAAGCCGATCAGGATCGAGGCGATCTCCGACAGCCGCTGACGGTCGCGCGCAGCAACGAAGGCGGTTTTCAGCATAGAGCGGATCGATCCGTGCGGGGCGACGAGGGAAGGTGCCCGGACAGCACGAGCATCGGGTCTTTTTTAGGGTCGGAGACCGCGCCGTCTCGGATCGGAGGGCTGCGGCGCTTCGGCCCGGACGGGCGCGCCTTCCCGCATCCGGCGGCTGCGCCTCCCCATCACAGGCGGCCGAGCCGTGCCGTGACGGGGGCCGGCGCCTTGCACCGCCGCGGCGGGGAAGCGTAAACCGCGTGCCAGCGCTGGCGCGAACGTGATCGTGCCCGAACGACCCGGCCGAGGAGAGACCTATGACGACCGACCGGCTGCCCGGCTTCAACACCCTCGCGATCCACGCGGGCGCGAGCCCCGATGCGGCCACGGGCGCACGGGCGACGCCGATCTACCAGACCACGAGCTTCGTGTTCGACGACGTCGACCACGCCGCCTCGCTGTTCGGGCTGCAGGCCTTCGGCAACATCTACTCGCGCATCACCAACCCGACCAACGCCGTTCTGGAGGAGCGCATCGCCGCCCTCGAAGGCGGCACCGCGGCGGTCGCGGTGTCGTCCGGCCACGCGGCCGAGTTCCTGACGATGCACGCGCTGATGCAGCCGGGCGACGAGTTCATCGCGGCCAACAAGCTCTACGGCGGCTCGATCAACCAGTTCAACCACAGCTACAAGAACTTCGGCTGGAGCGTGGTCTGGGCCGACACCGACGACCCGTCCTCGTTCGAGCGCGCGATCACGCCGCGCACCAAGGCGATCTTCTGCGAGTCCATCGCCAACCCGGGCGGCGTCATCACCGACATCGCCGCCCTGTCGGAGATCGCCAAGCGCCACAACATCCCGCTCATCGTCGACAACACCATGGCGACGCCGTACCTGATCCGCCCGTTCGAGCACGGCGCCGACATCGTCGTGCACTCGGCGACGAAGTTCCTCGGCGGCCACGGCAACTCGATCGGCGGTCTCGTGGTCGACGGCGGCACCTTCCCCTGGGCCGGCGACGCGCGCTACCCGATGATGAGCCAGCCGCGCCCGGAATATGCCGGCATGGTGCTGGCCGAGACCTTCGGCAATTTCGGCTTCGCCATCGCCATCCGGGTGCTCGGCCTGCGCGACCTCGGGCCGGCGCTGTCGCCGTTCAACGCCTTCCTGATCCTCAACGGCATCGAGACCCTGCCGCTGCGGATGCAGCGCCACTGCGACAACGCCATGGCCGTCGCGACGCACCTGGCGGGCCACCCCGCGGTGTCGTGGGTGAGCTATCCGGGGCTCGAGACCGACCGCTACCACCAGCTCGCCAAGCGCTACACGCCGAACGGCTTCGGCTCGGTCTTCACCATCGGCCTCAAGGACGGCTACGATGCCGGCGTGAAGCTCGTCGGCAACCTGCAGCTGTTCTCTCACGTGGCGAACATCGGCGACACGCGCTCGCTGGTGATCCACCCGGCCTCGACCACCCACCGCCAGCTCACCGACGCGCAGAAGACCGCGGCCGGCGCCGGGCCGGAGGTGGTCCGCCTCTCGATCGGCCTCGAGGATCCGGCCGACCTGATCGAGGACCTCGACGGCGCGCTCGGCGCTTAGCCGGCCCCGCGCCGGCCTCCCGCCCGCGTCGACGGCGCGATGCGGCTGGGGGCTCGGCCGCCGTGACGCCGACGGATCCGGCCCGGTCTGCGAGACGGCGATCCGCGAGCAGGATGGCGGCGCGCCGTGCCCGTCCGCGCGACCGCATCCGCCACGCTATGCAATCCATGGATGAAGGTCCGGAGGCCGCCGAAAGTCCGGCCGCCGGCGCGGGCCGGGCTCGCCGTCGCGCGGTTGCGATGCGCGGCTATCGGTCCGTCGCCAGGAACAAGGGCGCCGCTCGGCGGTAGCACCAACACGTCCCGGCGCTCCGGCGATAAGGATCCCAACCCATGTTCATGCGCATCGACAAGCTGCAGGCCGAGCTTCCGCAGCCGAAGCGACCCGATCCGAACGCCGCTGCGGCCCTGCAGGAGCTGCTCGGCGGTAAGTACGGCGAGATGTCCACCCTCGGGAACTACATGTTCCAGAGCTTCAATTTCCGCAACAAGTCCAAGCTGCGTCCGTTCTACAGCCTGGTCTCCAGCATCTTCGCCGAAGAGCTCGGCCACGTCGAGTTGGTCTCGACCGGCGTCTCGATGCTGAACAACGGCCCCGGCGACGACACCAAGGACGTCGACATCTCCAAGGCGCCCTTCGAGGACATGAAGGACATCCGGCTCGCCGGCAGCTTCCTGTCGAACGGCGGCGGCGCGATGCCGATGAACTCGAACGCCGCGTCCTGGAACATGGACATGGTGACGACGACCGGTAATCTGATCATCGACCTGCTGCACAACTTCCACCTGGAATGCGGCGCCCGCCTGCACAAGCTGCGCGTCTACGAGACCCTGACGGACCCGACCGGCCGCGAGGTCTGCGGCTACCTGCTGGTGCGCGGCTCGGTCCACGCCCACGCCTACGCGCTGGCCCTGAAGAAGCTCACCGGCGTCGAGATCGAGAAGATGCTGCCGACGCCCAACATCGTCCTCGACAAGATCCCCGAGTGCCAGAAGTACCTGCAGGAGGGGAGCCACCGCCGCCTCTACACTTTCAGCCCGAACGACTACGCGGAAGCCGCCGGCGTCTGGTCGAACGACGAGGTCGCGCTGCCGGGTGATCCGCCCGGCCAGCTCGAGATCGTCGACGGCCACCCCGAGGGCGGCAAGATCCCGGAGCTCGACGGCAATTACGGTGCCTTCGCCCCCGACTACGCGCCCGAGGAAATCTTCGAGATCGCGAGCAAGCTCTACAAGAAGAGCCGCTGATCCGAGGTCGAACGACGAGGCCGGCGCTCCCGCGAGGGGCGCCGGCCTTTCTTTTTTGCGGCCCTGGCAATGGATGCGCCGGCGCGCGCCCGGCGATCGCTCAGGCGGCCAAAGCCGGCTTGGCGTGGCGCGCGTAGAGGAATTCCAGCACCTCCGCCCGGCAATGGACGTAGTCCTTGTCCTCGACCAGCTCGAGGCGACGGCGCGGGCGCGGCATCGGCACGGTCAGCACCTCGCCGATGGTGGCCGACGGGCCGTTGGTCATCATCACGATGCGGTCGGACAGGAGCACCGCCTCGTCCACGTCGTGGGTGATCATGATCACCGTGTTCCGCAGGCGCACCTGGATCTCCATGAGCTGATCCTGGAGATGGGCGCGGGTCAGCGCGTCGAGGGCGCCGAACGGCTCGTCCATCAGCAGCACCGTCGGCTCCATGGCGAGCGCCCGGGCGATGCCGACGCGCTGCTTCATGCCGCCGGAGATCTCGGACGGCCGCTTGTCGGCGGCGTGCACCATGTTCACCAGGGCGAGGTTGTACTCGATCCAGGCCTTGCGCTCCGCCTTCGACTTCGTCCTGGCGAGCACCTTGTCGACGGCGAGCGCCACGTTCTCGCGCACCGTGAGCCAAGGCAGCAGCGAGTGGTTCTGGAACACCACCGCCCGCTCGGGCCCGGGCGACGACACCTCCTTGCCGTCGAGCAGGGTGACGCCGGTCGAGCTCTTCAGAAGCCCGGCGACGATGTTGAGCACCGTCGACTTGCCGCAGCCGGAATGGCCGATGATCGAGACGAACTCGCCCTTGGCGACCTTGAGGTTCACGTCGCGCAGCACCTCGGTGGTGGTGCCGCCGCGGGTGAAGCTGATGCCGACCTGCGAGAGGTCGAGATGGGATGGGTTGGCCATGGTCCCGGTCCTCAAGCTGCGCTGGTGCCGCGGGTGACGACCTGGCCGACCGCCGCCACCAGCCGGTCGAGGACGAAGCCGATTACGCCGACATAGACCAGCGCCACGATGATCTCGCTGATGTGCGAGGAGTTCCAGGCGTCCCAGATGAAGAAGCCGATGCCGACGCCGCCGATCAGCATCTCGGCGGCGACGATGGCGAGCCAGGACAGCCCGACGCCGATGCGAAGCCCGGTGAAGATGTACGGGGCCGCCGCCGGAAGCATGACCTTTATGAAGAACTCGATCGGGTTCAGGCGGATCACCGCGGCGACGTTGCGGTAGTCCTGCGGGATGTTGCGGATGCCGACCGCGGTGTTGATGATGATCGGCCAGATCGAGGTGATGAAGATCACGAAGATCGCGCTGGGCTGCCCGTCGCGGAAGGCAGCGAGCGACAGCGGCAGCCAGGCCAGCGGCGGGATCGTGCGCAGCACCTGGAAGATCGGGTCGAGGCCGCGCATCGCCCAGTCGGACTGGCCGACCAGCGTGCCGGTCAGGATTCCGACGATCGCCGCCAGCGCGAAGCCGAAGGCGACGCGCTGGAGGCTGGCCGAGATGTGCCAGAACAGGCCCTTGTCGGTGCCGCCGTTGTCGTAGAACGGGTGGGCGATGATGTCCCAGGCCTCCGTCACAACCCGCGAGGGCGGCGGCAGGCCGGCGGTGGGCCGCGAGCACGCGACCTCCCAGAACAGCAGGAAGGCCGCGAGCACCACGAGCGGCGGGATCAGGTTGGCGGCCAGGCCCTTCGCCCGCTTGGCGGTGAGGAAGGGCGTGCGGCTCTTCACGGCGGCGGCATCGCGGGCGGCGGTGCCGAGGGCGGTCTTGTCGGCGATCGTCGAGGTGGCGGCCATCACGAGACCTTCTTGATGCCGAGGCTGGCGAGGTAGGCGGCGGGGTTCTCGGGATCGAAGACCTTCCCGTCGAACATCGTCTCCTTGCCGCGGGACGTGCTGGTCGGGATCGCGGAGACGCCGAGCGTCTTGGCCGCGTCGCGCCAGAGGTCCTCGCGGTTCACCTTGGCGATCAGCGCCTTGGTGTCGGTCTGCGCGTCGAACTTGCCCCAGCGGATGTCCTCGGTGAGGAACCAGGAATCGTGCGACTGGTACGGGTACGAGGCGTTGTCGGCCCAGAACTTCATGGTGTGGGGGCTGTTCTCGACGACGCGGCCGTCGCCGTAATCGAACTTGCCCTTCATCCGGTCGATCACGTCGGTGACCGCGATGTTGATCCACTGGCGCTTGGCGACGATGCCGGCGAGCTCGTCCCGGTTCTCGGGCTTGTCGCACCATTGCTGGGCTTCCAGCACCGCCATCAGGAGCGCCTTGGCGGCGATCGGGTGCTTGTCGACCCACGCCGCGCGCATGGTGAAGGCCTTCTCCGGATGGTCCTTCCACAACTCGCCGGTGGTGAGCGCGGTGTAGCCGATCCCTTGCGTGATGAGCTGCGCGTTCCACGGCTCGCAGACGCAGAAGCAGTCCATCGTGCCGACCTTCATGTTCGCCACCATCTGGGGCGGCGGCACGACGATGGTCTCGATGTCCTTGTCGGGGTCGATGCCACCGGCGGCGAGCCAGTAGCGGATCCAGAGGTCGTGGGTGCCGCCCGGGAAGGTCATCGCCGCCTTGACCGGCTTGCCCGAGGCCTTCTTCCGCTCCAGGGCCGCCTTGAAGGGCTTGGCGTCGAGGGCGACCTTGTCGGGCATGTACTCCTTGCCGACGGAGATGCACTGCCCGTTCAGGTTGAGCCGGGCCATGATGTACATCGGCGTCGGCTGGTTGTTCTGCGTCACCCGGCCGGCCGTGATCAGGTAGGGCATCGGCGTCAGGATGTGGGCGCCGTCGATGCCGTTGCCCTCGGAGCCGAGCACGAGATTGTCGCGGGTGGTGCCCCACGACGCCTGCTTCATCACCTCGACGTCGGGCAGGCCGTACTTGGCGAAGATGCCCTTCTCCTTGGCGACGAAGAGCGGGGCGGCGTCGGTCAGCGCGATGAAGCCGAGCTTGGCCCCCTTGACCTCGGGGCCCGCGCCCTGCGCGAAGGCGCCCCCCGGCAGGGCGAGGCGCACCGCGGCGGCGAGCGACAGGGCGCCGGCCGCGCCCTTGAGCAGGCCGCGGCGGGTGCCGGTGCCGGACGCTTCGGCGAGGGGGGACCGGTCGAGGGTGGATTTCGGCTCGTCGTTACGCATCTGCGGCAGGATCCTGACCTTGAAAACTACGCCGGCGCCCGCCGATCCGCACACGAACGCGCCCCGCTGCCCGGAAGGATCTTCGGGGCGGAGCGGATCGCATCAGCGGCGTTGCTGGCGGAGGCGGTGCCGTCTCCATTGACGGACGGTGCAGCTCAGCAGGTTTCGTGCCAGGCTAGCGCAAGTGAAGACTGGCCGAGGCTCGGCGCAAACCTGCCGTCGCATTGAGCTTTTCGCCCCGGGACATCCCTTCGCAGCGCACAAAAAACGCGCGCCGGCGCCGGGATTACGGATCGTGACGTAATCGTGCGTCGTTTCGCAAAACGCCGCGGTTTCGGCGGGCGGGATGCTGTGCAAACGCGGCGCGCTCGACTAACCGGGGCGCACGTCAACACCGCGCGACCGCGAACGATCATGCTCCAGACCACGCCGTCCCCCCTGTCGGCCCGCCGGGTCCTCGCCGCGAGCTTCGTCGGCACGGCGATCGAGTTCTTCGATTTCTACATCTACGCCACCGCGACCGCGCTTGTGATCGGCCCGGTCTTCTTCCCGCCCGGCGAGCCCGGCGTGCAGCAGCTCAGCGCCTTCGCGACCTTCGCGATCGCCTTCCTGGCGCGGCCGGTGGGCGCGGCCCTGTTCGGGCATTTCGGCGACCGGGTCGGGCGCAAGGCGACGCTGGTCGCCTCGCTGCTGATCATGGGCGTCTCGACGGTGCTGATCGGCTGCCTGCCGACCTACGCCACCGCCGGCTGGTGGGCGCCGGCGATGCTGTGCCTGCTGCGCTGCGGCCAGGGAATCGGCTTCGGCGGCGAGTGGGGCGGCGCGGCCTTGCTCGCGGTCGAGAACGCGCCGGCGGGCCGGCGCGCCTGGTACGGCATCTTCCCGCAGCTCGGCGCGCCGGTCGGCTTCATCCTGGCCAACGTCAGCTTCCTGGCGCTCAGCTTCGCCCTGAGCGCGGAAAGCTTCCAGGCCTGGGGCTGGCGGCTGCCGTTCCTGGCCTCGGCCGCGCTGGTCGGCGTCGGCCTCTACGTGCGGCTCAAGCTCAGCGAGACGCCGGCCTTCAAGGCGGCGCTCGCGCAGGCCAAGCCCGAGCGCGTGCCCTTCGCCGCGATGGTGACCGGGCACGGCCACGCGCTCGTCGTCGGCACCCTGGCGATGGTGGCGGTCTACGCCGTGTTCTACATCTCCACCGTCTTCGCCCTCGGCTACGGCACTGCGGCGCTCGGCTACGCGCGGCCGGCCTTCCTGCTGTTCGAGTGCATCGCCGTCTGCTTCATGGCGCTCGGCATCGCGCTCTCCGGCGCCAACGCCGACCGCTTCGGGCGCCGGCCGGTGCTGATGGCCGGGATGGTGGTGGCGTTCGGCCTCGGCGGGCTGCTCGGGCCGATGCTCGGCTCCGGCTCGGGCGCGGTCGTCCTAGCCTTCCTTTGCCTCAGCCTGTTCACGATGGGCTGGATCTTCGGGCCGATGGGCGCCCTGCTGCCGGAGCTGTTCCCGACCCGGGTGCGCTACACCGGCGCCTCGGTGACCTACAACCTCGCCGGCATCGTCGGGGCTTCCGGCGCCCCCTACATCGCCCAGCGCCTAGTCGACTGGGGCGGGATCGCCTGGGTCGGCGCCTACCTGGCGGTCACGGCGGTGATCAGCTTCCTCGCGGTGCTCGCGATGCCGGAGACGCTGCGCAAGGGCGTGTGAACGGCGACCGTCGGCCGGCCGGGCTCCTGCGCCCGGTCAATTCCGCTTGTCGAGGGGCCGCCCGAGGAGGCGCGCGAACTCGGCCTCGATCTCCTCGACCGAGAACGGGTTGGCGGCGGGCTTCGGAGGCGCCGAAGCGGGTGCCGGCGGGGTCTCGACCTTCGGCGGCGGGGGAGGCGGCGCGGGCTCGGCCCTGGGGGGCACCCGAGGCTCGACCGGTGCGGCCGGCGCCGGCGGAGGAAACGGCTCGGCCGGCGGCGGAGCGGGCAGGAACGGTTCGGGCTCGGGGACCGGTGCGGGTGCGGGCTCGCCGGCCGGGGCATCGACCGGCGCCGCCATGGCCGCGGCCATCGGATCGATCGCGGCCGGCGCCGCCGGAGCGGGTGCCGGGCTCGGAGCGGGCGCGGGCGCGGGCGCGGGCGCCGTCCAGGCCGGCGACGGCGACGGGGTCACGGCCGAGGCCGGCCGGGCGAGCGCGGCCTCGAGCTGGCGGGCCATGTCCGATAGGATGGCGGGATCGACCGGGCGACGCTCGGCCGGCGGCAACGGAGGGATCGGCGGGATCGCGGCCGGCGCGAAGGCGGGCTCCTCGGGCGGCGGCTCGGAGCGCGGGCGCTCGGAGGCGACGTCGGGGCGCGGGTTGATCAGCGGCGGCGCGGTCCGGCGCATCGGGCGCCGCGCCGGCGCGTCCGGCCGCGGCCCGGTGACGATCGCCTCGGACGGGCGCGTGTCGGGCGTGAGCGGCTCGGGAGCGCGATCCGCGCGAGGTTCGGCCTCGTCGAGGATCGCCGCGTCGAGGGGCGGGACGGAAGCGAGCGCGCCGCCCGGGCCGGACACGGTCGGCGCGAGCACGATCGGCGTGGCGAAGTCGGGTCGGAACGCCGCCTGGGCCTGCGTCTCGAGGCCCGGGAAGGGGTCGAGCCCGGCTTCGGCGAGCGGCTCGGCCATCGCCTCGGGGCGCAGGGCCGGATCGCGCTGCTGCCCGCGCTGGATGTGGCGCTCGATCACCACGTCGTTCGGGCCGCCGACGAGCAGCAGATGCTCGACGTTGTCGCGCCGCAGCAGGATCAGCTGGCGCTGCCGGTCGAGCTCGTACACGTCGACGATCCCGAGGCGCGGCTGGCGCCCGCGCTGACCGCCGCGCTTCGCGTCGGCGAGACCGCCACCGCCGAGCCGGCGCACAACCAGCACGATCACCGTCAGCACCGCGAAGATCACGGCGAAGATGGTGACGTACTGCACGACCGGAGAGCCGTCAGACCCGAACACGGACTGCAACCATTGCACGGACGATACTCTCGTTCTTCACGGGCCCGGGAGGGCCCTACGCAAAACCGCCCCGTCAGTATCACGGCCGGCCCGCCGCCGGGCAATCATCGTTAAGTCTTCGTTAACAGCTTCGCTGCGGCGCCCGGCCGCGGAAACCTTAACCCGGCGTTAACCAAGCGGGCGGCAGATTTTGCCGGGCGGCCGGAGACCGGGCCGCGTCAATCCGGAGCCCCCTCGTGGCCGTCACCGACATGCCGCTCCTGGGAATGCTCCGGACCAAGATGCAGTGGCATCAGGCGCGCCAGAAGCTCCTGGCCGAGAACGTCGCCAACGCCGACATGCCCGGCTTCCGCCCGCGCGACCTGGCGCAGCCGAGCTTCGACCGGTCGACCGGCCTCGCCGCCTCGACCGGGAGCGCGATGACGCTGACCAGCGTCGGGCACATCGCCGCCTCGGGCGACACCGGCGTCGGCGCCGATCCGCGCCGCGTCACCGAGTTCGAGATCCGCCCGAGCGGCAACGGCGTCAACCTCGAGGACGAGATGATGAAGTCCGGCGACAACCAGTCGGACTACCAGCTCGCCGCGTCGATGTACCAGAAGAGCCTCGATGTCCTGAAGATCGCCATCGGCAAGAAGTGATCGCGAGCCGAGACATGATCGGGGAGGCTTGAGCCATGGATTTCACGAAGTCGCTCTCGATCGCCGCCGCCGGCCTGAAGGCCCAGTCCGGCCGGATGCGGATCATCGCCGAGAACATCGCCAACGCGGATTCGGCGCCGCAGACGCCGACCGGCGAGCCGTACCGGCGCAAGATCCCGACCTTCAAGAGCCATGTCGACCGCGAGACCGGCGCCAACCTCGTGGAGGCGGGACGCGTCCGCCGCGACATGACCGCGTTCCGGACCAAGTACGATCCCGGCAACCCGGCCGCCGACGCGAAGGGCGAGGTGCGGATGCCCAACGTCAACGGCCTGATCGAGAACATGGACATGCGCGAGGCCCAGCGCTCCTACGAGGCGAACCTCAACATGGTCACCACCACGCGCAGGATGATCTCCCGCACCCTCGAAATCCTGAAGTAGGCGAAGGCGGGACACGATCATGGCCAGCAGCAACTTCGCGGCCGGCGCCTACGCCGCCGTCCAGAACGTCGGCAGCTTCAAGGGGCCGCCGAAGATCCAGCCGACGCAAGGGGCGGGCAACGACTTCACCCAGCTGCTCGGCCAGGCGCTCGACGGCGTCGGCGATGCCGGCCGCAAGGCCGACGCGCAGGGCCTGGCGGTGGCCGCCGGCAAGGCCAACGTCGTCGACGTGGTCACGGCGGTGGCCGAGAGCGAGACCGCCCTGCAGACCATGGTGGCGGTGCGCGACCGGATGATCTCGGCCTACGAGGAGATCATGCGGATGCAGATCTAGCGCGTCTTCTCCCGCCCCCGGCAGGCCACCGGATTCACGCATCCGACGGTGCCGAAAGGCGCCCGACGACAACGCCCCCGTCATCCCGGGGCTGCGAAGCAGGGCCCGGGATCCGGAAGCCGCCGCGGCGGCAAGCTCGGGCACCGCCGGCGGCTCTGGATCCCGGGTTCGCCGAAGGCGCCCGGGAAAGGCGGCGGCCGAGTCTCGAGGTGCTTCGGAGATGCCTGAACCCGGTCGCCCGTCGCGGGGACTTGGAATTTCGTCAGCAATCGGACCTCGGACACATGACCGGCCTCGCCATCCTCGACGTCGCGCGCGACGGCATCTTCGTCTTCCTCAAGGTCGCCGGGCCGCTGATGCTCGTGGCGCTCGCCGTCGGGCTCGTGGTCTCGCTGGTCCAGGCGCTGACGCAGATCCAGGAGCAGACCCTGATCTACGTGCCCAAGATCGTCTCGGTCTTCGCCGCCCTCCTGCTGATGCTGCCGTTCATGGGCGACGCGCTCGCCGGCTACATGACCCGCATCGCCGCGCGCATCGCCGCCGGCCAGTGAGACGGGGCGGGCGGCCGGCTGCTATGACGCGCCATGAACCTGCTCCTGCCCGGGATCGCGGCGGCCTACCTGCTGACCTTCGCCCGCGTCGGCACGCTGATCATGCTGATGCCGGGCATCGGCGAGCAGTCGGTCTCGCCGCGCATCCGGCTGTCCTTCGCCCTGCTGGTCTCGCTGCTGCTGTTCCCGATGGTGAGGCCGCTGCTGGCGGTGGGCCCCGACGCGATCGGCGCGCCCCGGCTGATCGGCCTGCTGTTCTCGGAGACGCTGGTCGGGCTGGTGATCGGGCTGACCGTGCGGATGATCCTCGCCGCGCTCCAGACCGCGGGCCTGATCGTCTCGCAGCAGCTCGGCCTGTCCTACGCCATGACCGTCGACCCGGCGCAGGGCGGCCAGCAGCCGGCGCTCGGCAACTTCCTGTCGCTGCTCGGCATCACGCTGATCCTCGCGGCCGACCTGCACCACGTGGCGCTCGACGCGATCTCGCGGAGCTACGCGGTGCTGCCGCCGCAGGCGGTGCCGGCCTTCGGCGATGCGGCGACGCTGGCGCTGAAGGCGGTCGGCCGCGGGTTCACCCTCGGCGTCCAGATCGCCTCGCCGTTCATCGCCTTCGGCATCCTGTTCAACCTCGGCCTCGGGGTGCTGTCGCGGCTGATGCCGCAGCTGCAGGTGTTCTTCGTCGCGGTGCCGGCCTCGGTGCTGATCGGCATGCTGATCCTGTTCGGCTCGCTCGGCGTGATGATGACCGTGTTCCTGGACGACCTCGGCCGCTACCTGCTCGAGTTCGCCGGGCGGTGACCACGACGACGCACAGCCGCCGCGGCCCCGGCCAGGTCGGGAGCCGTTGACCCATGGCCGAGGGGACCGAGCAGGAAGACAAGACCGAGGAGCCGACCCAGCGCCGGCTCGATCAGGCGATCGAGCAGGGCAACGTCGCGACCAGCGCCGAGATCAACACCTTCGCGATCCTGGCCGCCTTCACCCTGGCGCTGATGATCGCCGGGCCGGGCATCGCCCGCGGCCTGCTCGCCGAGATGCGCGGCTTCCTGATGAACGCCCACGCGGTCCCCGACGACCCGCACGCCATGGCGGGGATCGCCGGCCGCACCCTGACGATCTGGTTCCAGGCGCTCGCGGTCCCGGTCGGGCTCGTCGCGGTGGCGGGGCTGGCCGCCGGCCTGCTGCAGCACCCCCTGGTCTTCACCACCGAGACGCTCGGGCCGAAGTTCGAGCGGATCTCGCCGATGGCCGGCGCCAAGCGCATCCTCGGGCTTGAGGCGCTGTTCCAGTTCGGCAAGGGGCTGGCCAAGATGGCGGTCGTCGGGGTGGTGGTCGGCACCGTGCTGTGGCGCGACCGCGACCGGCTCGAGGTGTTCGCCCGCCTCGATCCGGCGGCCTGCCTCAGCGCGATCCTCGGCATCAGCGTCAAGCTGCTCGGCGGCGTGCTCGCCATCCATCTCGTGATCACGATGGCCGACGCCCTGTACCAGCGCTACCGCTGGCGCCAGCGCCTGCGCATGTCCAAGGAGGAGATGAAGCAGGAGATGAAGGAATCGGACGGCAACCCCGAGGTGAAGGGCCGGATGAAGCAGATCCGGATGCAGCGGGTGAAGAAGCGGATGATGGCCGCCGTGCCGACCGCCACGGTGATCATCACCAACCCGACCCACTACGCGGTGGCCCTGCGCTACGAGGCCGGCATGGGCGCGCCGGTCTGCGTCGCCAAGGGCGTCGACTCCCTGGCCTTCCGCATCCGCGAGCTGGCCAAGGCGCACGACGTGCCGGTGCTGGAGAACCCGCCGCTCGCCCGCGCGCTGCACGCCACCGTGGACATCGACGAGGCGATCCCGGCCGAGCACTACAAGGCGGTCGCCGAGGTGATCGGCTTCGTGATGCGCCTGCGCCGCCGGGCCGCCTGACGGGTCCGTACGCACGGTTTGTCCACCTTCCTCCGTCAGGCTTCGCCGCGACCGACCGGAAGACAGCCCTTGCCGATCGGCGGCGTGAAGGCATAACCGGTCCTTCGTTTCTGGATTCAAGGCCCGATGGCGGATCTGAGTGGACCCACGCCCGCGGTTTCGGGCTCGATCGACCGGTCGGAACGGCCCGGGCGGGTCGGATTGCTGCTCGTCCTCGCCGGGCTGCTGGTCGGGGCGGCGATCGGCCTGTCGTTCGTGGCCAACGAGCAGGCGCAGTCGCTGATCATCTGGCTGCTGGCGCTGCTGGCCATGGCCGGCGTGTTCTTCCTGTTCGCGATGGCGATCGGCGCGATCCAGCTCAGCGGGCAGGGCGGGCGCGACGACATCACCAAGGCGATCGTCGACGCCGCCCCCGAGGCGACCGTCGTGGTCGAGGAGGGCGGCCGGCTGATCTACGCCAACGAGGCCTATCTCCACGTCGCGGGCGGCGACAGCTTCTCGACGCTGCGCCCGGTCGAGCGGATCTTCGTCGGCTCGCCGGAGGTGTCGGAGGCGATCTACCGCCTGTCCCAGGGCGCCCGCGACGGGCGCAGCCACGCCGAGGAGGTGCGGATGTCGCCGCCGCCGGCGGCGAGCGCCAGGGGGCGCGACTTCGCCTGGTACCGCATCCAGGTCCGCCCGCTTCCGCGGCCGGGACGGGCCGCCTCGCTGTGGACGGTCAGCGACATCACCGCCGAGCGCGAGCGCCAGGAGAATGTCTTCCAGGAACTCCAGCACGCGATCGACTACCTCGACCACGCGCCCGCCGGCTTCCTCTCGATCGATCCGACCGGGGCGATCGTCTACATGAACGCGACGCTGGCGGCCTGGCTCGGCTACGACCTCGCGGTCGTCGGCCCCGGCGGCCCGCACCTCTCCGAGATCGCGCCCGCCGCCGACGCGCTGATCCAGAATGCCGGGCTCCCCGGCGAGGTCCGCACCGACCGGTTCGACCTCGACCTGCGCCGCCGCAACGGCCACCCGATGCCGGCGCGGCTGTATCACCGCGTCGCCTTCGGCAAGGACGGCAAGCCCGGCGCGTCGCGGACCTTCGTCATCAACCGCTCGGCCGGGGCCGAGAGCGACGAGCCGCAGCGCGCCGCCGAGGTGCGGCTCGCGCGCTTCCTCAACAACTCGCCGATCGCGATCGCGACGCTGGACCGCTCCGGCCGGATCGCGCGGGCGAACGCCTCGTTCGCGCGCCTGTTCGGCACCCTGCCGCGGCACGCGGTGGCCGATTCGGCCGCCGGCGCCGAGGAGCCGAACGTCGCCGAATCGGTGGTCGAGCGCGACCGCCCGGCCCTCGATGCAGCGCTCGCCAAGGCGGCGAGCGGGCTCTCCGAGATCGAGCCGATCGAGGTGATGCTGATGGGCAATGCCAACCGCTCGGCGCGGGTCTGGCTCAGCCCCGCCGGCGGGGAGGGCGCTCCGGGCCAGGAGCCGGAGGAGGCCGATCGCGAGCCGCTGATCCTCTACGCCCTCGACACCACGGCCCAGCGCCAGCTCGAGCAGCAGATCGCCCAGACCCAGAAGATGGACACCGTCGGCCAGCTCGCCGGCGGCATCGCGCACGACTTCAACAACGTCCTCCAGGCGATCATCGGCTACTCGGACCTGCTGCTCGCGAGCCACAAGCCGACCGATCCGGCCTTCCAGGACATCATGCAGATCAAGCAGAACGCCAACCGGGCGGCGGGCCTCGTGCGCCAGCTCCTGGCGTTCTCCCGCCGCCAGACGCTGCGCCCGGAGGTGATGAACGTCGGGGAGGCGCTCTCGGAGCTGACGCTGCTGCTGAAGCGCCTGCTCGGCGAGCGGGTCGGGCTCGACCTCAAGCACGGGCGCGACATCTGGCCGGTGAAGGCCGACGTGAACCAGTTCGAGCAGGTGATCGTGAACCTGGCGGTCAACGCCCGCGACGCGATGCCCGGCGGCGGCCGCCTGCTGATCCGCACCGCCAACGTGCTCGACCCGGGCGCCGCGGCGAAGCCCGACGGGCGCGGCGGCGCGCCGGCCGGCGACCACGTGCTGATCGAGGTGCTCGACACCGGCGAGGGCATCCCGGCCGACCTGATGGAGAAAATCTTCGAGCCGTTCTTCACCACCAAGGAGATCGGCAAGGGGACCGGCCTCGGCCTCTCGACGGTGTTCGGCATCGTCAAGCAGTCGGGCGGCACCATCGACGTGCAGTCGACCGTGGGTGAGGGCACGAGCTTCCGGATCTACCTGCCGCGCCACGAGCCGGCAGCGCTGCCCGAGCCGACGCCGGCGCTGCCGAGCCCGACGGCCGACGCGTCCGCTCCCGCCACCGCAGCGCAGGCGCCGGGCGAAAGCTTCGTCCTCGTCGGCGATCCGCCCGCGCCGCCGGCTCCGAAAACGCCCCCGCGAAAACCCTCGGCCGATCATACCGGGCAGGGGGTGATCCTGCTCGTGGAGGACGAGGATCCGGTCCGCGCCGTCAACAGCCGCGCGCTGTCGGCCCGCGGCTACACCGTGCTCGAGGCCGCCTCCGGCATCGACGCGCTGCACATCGTGCGCGAGGGCGGCCACCAGATCGACCTCGTCGTCTCGGACGTGGTGATGCCGGAGATGGACGGCCCGACCCTGCTGCGCGAGATCCGCAAGCACCTGCCGGAGCTCAAGGTGATCTTCGTCTCCGGCTATGCCGAGGACGCCTTCCGCAAGAACCTGCCGGAAGGCGAGACCTTCAACTTCCTGCCCAAGCCCTTCAGCCTGAAGCAGCTCGTCGAGACGGTGAAGGCGACGATGGCCGAGCCGTGAGGCGGCGGGCAGGCGCGGAAAAGGCTCCTTGGCGAGCCGATTCCGCCCTTGCTCGATGAGAACAAAACGGGTACATCAAATGCAGGTTCCAGCGCATTGAGATGCGCGCCCAACCCCTGCATAAGGATGCCGCACGATGGCTCAGGCCGCACTGAAAGTGGTGGAAACCCCCGGCATGGTGGACAAGGACAAGGCGAAGGCGATCGACGCCGCGCTGTCCCAGATCGAGCGGGCCTTCGGCAAGGGCTCGATCATGCGGCTCGGCAAGAACGACAAGGTGGCGGAGGTCGAGACCGTCTCCACCGGGTCGCTCGGCCTCGACATCGCGCTCGGCGTCGGCGGCCTGCCGCGCGGCCGCGTCATCGAGATCTACGGGCCGGAATCGTCGGGCAAGACCACGCTCGCGCTCCACACCATCGCCGAGGCCCAGAAGAAGGGCGGCGTCTGCGCCTTCGTCGACGCCGAGCACGCCCTCGACCCGGTCTACGCGCGCAAGCTCGGCGTCCAGCTCGACGACCTGCTGATCTCGCAGCCCGACACCGGCGAGCAGGCGCTCGAGATCACCGATACGCTGGTGCGCTCCGGCGCGATCGACGTGCTGGTGGTCGATTCGGTGGCGGCGCTGACGCCGCGCGCCGAGATCGAGGGCGAGATGGGCGACAGCCAGCCCGGCCTCCAGGCCCGCCTGATGAGCCAGGCGCTGCGCAAGCTCACCGGCTCGATCTCGCGCTCGAAGTGCATGGTGATCTTCATCAACCAGATCCGGATGAAGATCGGCGTGATGTACGGCAGCCCGGAGACGACCACGGGCGGCAACGCGCTGAAGTTCTACGCCTCGGTCCGTCTCGACATCCGCCGCATCTCGACCCTCAAGGACCGCGACGAGGCGATCGGCAACCAGGTCCGCGTCAAGGTCGTGAAGAACAAGGTCGCGCCGCCGTTCAAGCAGGTCGAGTTCGACATCATGTTCGGCGAGGGCGTGTCGAAGGTCGGCGAGCTGATCGATCTCGGCGTCAAGGCCGGCATCGTCGAGAAGTCCGGCGCCTGGTTCTCCTACAACAGCCAGCGGCTCGGCCAGGGCCGCGAGAACTCCAAGGGCTTCCTGCGCGACAACCCCGAGATCGCGGGCAAGATCGAGACGTCGATCCGGCAGAATTCGGGGCTCGTCGCCGAGAAGATCTTGGAGAACGCCAAGCCGACCGAGGACGAGCTCGACGAGGGCGAGGCGTAGTCCGTACCGCCCCTCCGAAGCGGCACACCGAAACGAAGAAGCGCGCCGGCCCGGGAGGGCGGCGCGCTTCTTCGTTATGAAGCCCCGAATGGGGAATGCCGGACGGGCCGACGCCTCGGCTCAGACGTCGCGAAGGCTCACGCCGAAAAGCCGGCCGGCTCGAACAGGAAGTCGTCGATCGTCGGGATGCTCACGGAGAGCCCGGCATAGGCCGGCTTCGACAGGCGCCACGGCCGCTCGGCCCGGGCGCGGATCGCCTCCGAGGGACGCAGGCGGCGCAGCGAGCCTTCCGGCTCGACCTCCTCGACGGTGAGGAAGCCGTAGACCTGCAGCCGGGACGCGATCAGCTTGGTCTCGCGGTCGCCCGCCGCCACCGTGAGCGTCCCCGTGGCATAGACCGCATCCATCAGCGCGCGCTGCTCGGACCGGCGCCGGGCCTGCCCCTCGCGGACGCCGCCCTCGTACGGCAGAGGCCGGCCCGCGGCGGCGATCCGCCGGAAGGGGACGACGTTCTCGGCCGCACTCGAAACGCTACCCATACGCATCACCCTGACCGTCGCCACATCGCATGGTCGGGTGCGCATCGCGCCGTCCCGACGAAGCGGACAATTCGACGAATCGCTTTAATCTTCCGTGAGCGCTGTCGAAGCGGGCCGTGCCCGACCTGCCCCGATCCGGCACGGTGCGCCGCGCTGACGAGGCCGCCCACCCGACGAGCAAGTGCCGGCCTCGCGCGGGCGATGGGAGGCCGAAGTGATCAGGGAACGCGTCCGGATGGGCGCGGAGGTGATCGCCACCCGCCCGAGCGCCGGCTGGAATAGCCGCCGCCAAGGTAACGCCCCGACCGGTCTGCACGGGCCCGACGGCACGAGCCGCGGCCTCGCGGTACGCAGACCACGACATTCGCACGCTCGCCGGGCGCGTCACCCGGCACGGAGACCCGGAGGCGGATCGCTTCGGGCAACCGTCCCGCACAAAACCTTAACCTCTCGTCGGATGCGAGATAATCGGCCGGAAACCATTGACCCCTCGGGCGATGGAGGCTAGAAGCGCGCCACTTCGAACGGCCCGGGGGCTGCTGACGAGGCTGAGCATCACGCTCATCCGTTCGTCGACGACGCGCCGATCCACCGTCGAAGGCTCACATCGCCTGACGTTCTCGTCAGATCAGTAGGTACGAGCGCGCCTGCCTTAACAGGGGTGCTCCTCTGCCGACAGCGCGCCAAGGGTCCTCACCGACCCCTGGCGCATATTCGTTTTGCGGATCTCCTTCGGGAGGTTCGTGGGCGGCTCCGCAGGGAGCCACGTTACGTCGCACGGGATCGCGCTTCGTCGCGATCCGGAGGAAGAGGGCACAGGATGCCGACGATCAACCAGCTGATCGCGCAGCCGCGGAAGATCCAGCGGAGCCGCAACAAGGTGCCGGCGCTCAACGCCTGCCCGCAGAAGCGCGGCGTCTGCACCCGCGTCTACACGACGACCCCGAAGAAGCCGAACTCGGCGCTCCGCAAGGTCGCCAAGGTCCGCCTCACCAACGGCTTCGAGGTGATCGGCTACATCCCGGGTGAAGGCCACAACCTTCAGGAGCACTCGGTGGTGATGATCCGCGGCGGCCGCGTGAAGGACCTTCCGGGCGTGCGCTACCACATCCTCCGCGGCGTGCTCGACACGCAGGGCGTCAAGAACCGCAAGCAGCGCCGCTCCAAGTACGGCGCCAAGCGCCCGAAGTAAGATCTTCCCGTCCGGACGTTTTGCCCGGGCGGCCGACACGGCATTCCACTGCCTCGTAAGGATGTCGCCGGCGCTCTTCAGGAGTGGCTCAAGGCGGCCTGCGCGAGGTGCTTAGATCCTTATCCCTCGGAAGTTCCGCAATGTCCCGTCGCCATTCCGCCGAGAAGCGTGAGATCATCCCCGATCCGAAGTACGGGGATATCGTCCTCACCAAGTTCATGAATTCGATCATGTACGAGGGCAAGAAGTCCGTCGCCGAGCGGATCGTGTACGGCGCTTTCGAGATCGTCGAGAACCGCGCCCGCGCCAACCCGATCGAGGTGTTCCGCGCGGCCCTCGAGAACGTCGCCCCGATGATCGAGGTGCGCTCCCGGCGCGTCGGCGGCGCGACCTACCAGGTCCCCGTCGAGGTCCGCACCGAGCGCCGGCAGGCACTGGCGATCCGGTGGCTGATCCAGGCCGCCCGCGGCCGCAACGACCGCACCATGGTCGAGCGCCTCTCGGCCGAGTTCCTCGATGCCGCGAACAATCGCGGCAACGCCGTCAAGAAGCGGGAAGACACGCACCGGATGGCGGAAGCCAACCGCGCCTTCTCGCACTACCGCTGGTAAGCGGCCCGACGCCCCTTTCGGAGAGATCCCGATGCCCCGCACCCACGCGATCGAGGACTACCGCAACTTCGGCATCATGGCCCACATTGATGCCGGCAAGACCACGACCACCGAGCGGATCCTCTACTACACCGGCAAGTCCCATAAGATCGGCGAGGTCCATGAGGGCGCCGCCACCATGGACTGGATGGAGCAGGAGCAGGAGCGCGGCATCACGATCACGTCCGCCGCGACGACGTGCTTCTGGCGCGAGAAGCGCCTGAACATCATCGACACGCCCGGCCACGTCGACTTCACCATCGAGGTGGAGCGCTCCCTCCGCGTGCTCGACGGCGCGGTGTGCGTGCTCGACGGCAACCAGGGCGTCGAGCCCCAGACCGAGACCGTCTGGCGCCAGGCCGACAAGTACGACGTCCCGCGCGTCGTGTTCGTCAACAAGATGGACAAGATCGGCGCCGACTTCTTCAAGTGCGTCGCCGACATCATTACCCGCGTCGCCGGCAAGCCGGTCTGCCTGCAGCTGCCGATCGGGGCCGAGAACACCTTCAAGGGCGTGATCGACCTGATCAAGATGAAAGCGATCGTCTGGTCGGGTGAGGCGCTCGGCGCCAACTACGACGAGGAAGAGATCCCGGCCGACCTCAAGGATCAGGCGGTCGAGTACCGCACCAAGATGATCGAGGCCTGCGTCGAGCTCGACGACGAAGCCATGACCGCCTACCTCGACGGCGTCGAGCCGAGCGAGGAGACCCTTCGCAAGCTCGTCCGCCGCGCCGTGCAGCTGCGCGCCTTCCACCCGGTGCTCTGCGGCTCGGCGTTCAAGAACAAGGGCGTCCAGCCCCTGCTCGACGCGGTCGTCGATTACCTGCCGTCTCCCGCCGACCGCGGCGAGATCAAGGGCCTCGACTTCAAGACCGAGGAAGAGATCGTCCGTCACCCGACGGACACCGATCCCTTCTCCATGCTCGCCTTCAAGATCATGGACGATCCCCACGTCGGCACGATCACCTTCTGCCGCGTGTACTCGGGCAAGATCGAGTCGGGCGCCAACGTGCTCAACTCCTCGCGCGACAAGAAGGAGCGCGTCGGCCGCATGCTCCTGATGCACGCCAACAACCGCGAGGACGTCAAGGAAGCCTTCGCCGGCGACATCGTCGCGCTGGCCGGCCTCAAGGACACCCGCACCGGCGACACGCTGTCGGACCCGGTCAAGGTCGTGATCCTCGAGAAGATGGAGTTCCCGGAGCCCGTCATCGAGATCGCGGTCGAGCCGAAGTCGAAGGCCGATCAGGAGAAGCTCGGCATCGCGCTCGCCAAGCTCGCGGCGGAGGATCCGTCCTTCCGCGTCTCCACCGATCAGGAGTCGGGCCAGAC